>WFQT01000342.1 GCA_015486895.1 Anaerolineae bacterium | reverse complement strand
GCTAAGCCCGCCGCAGGCGCCGGAAAAAGTGGAGGAGCTGCTGCAACCAGCTTTGCCACGTGGATTGTACGTCTTGACGGTGCAAGAGGTGCCGCTGAAAGGACCGGCCACCCAGACTTTGGTGCGTAGCGCCGAGTACCGGATTTGGGTGGAATGCAAAGAACCTGAGGCACAGTTCTGCCTTCGCTTGGATGAGCTGTTGTCTCGCCAGGAGATCATCTTGACCCGGCGGCGCAAGAAGCAAATGGTGAGCTACAACCTCCGGCCCCTCGTACAGGACGTGCGCTTTTTGGGGCCTGAAGAGGGCGGCTACGCGTTTTTCGTGCGCTTGCGCAGCGAGAGTGGTGCTACCGGCCGGCCGGATGCCGTTTTGGAGGCTATGAAGTTGGCCGAGGCACCCCGGAGAATTGAAAGGCTGCGCCTTTTAGGCGAAGGGTTGATAGTCGTTTGAGCGTGCATGTGATATAGCACGAACAGAGCTCAGCCAAGGAGCGAACAAAAAATTTAATGTCCAGAGCATCTGTGCTGTTGCAAGAAGATGTGAGGGAGAGAGCTAAATGACTGAAGCAGGACTGATGCCTTCCGGTCAGCACAAGGAGAAACAACAGGAGCAAGGCCAGCGTTGCTTCAACGAATATGTGCGCAGCGTATCGGAAACAGGCGATGTGCGCATTGGCGAACCTTTACCGCTGGGCGTGCGGCAACGAGGCGACGGGGCCAACTTTGCCATTTTTAGCCGCCATGCCACGCGAGTCTGGTTAGAGCTGTACGATAACCCGGGAGATGACACTCCTGCCCGGCGCATTGAGCTGACCCCTGAGCATCACCGCACCGGGGATGTATGGCACGTGTGGGTGAAAGGAGTATGCCCTGGCCAGCTTTATGCCTACCGGATGGATGGACCCTATGCTCCTCAGCAGGGGCTGCGCTTCAATCGACACAAGCTGCTACTGGATCCCTCTGCCACTGCCATCAGTGGCCAGGCACACTGGGATTTCCGCCCTGCGATTGGCTGTGACTCTCATTCTTTTGATGATGCTCCCTCTTTCTCTACTCTGGATGATGCCGCTGCTATGCCTAAATGCGTCTTTGCTCAGGAGCATTTCGATTGGGAAGGTGATTACCCCCTCCGTCATGCCTGGACTGACATGATCATCTACGAAGTCCACGTGCGAGGCTTTACCATTCATCACACTGCCGCTGTCGCCCATCCCGGTACTTTTCGGGGTATGATAGAGAAAATCCCCTACTTGAGGGAATTGGGGGTTACCGCTGTAGAATTGCTACCGGTAACGGAGTTCAACGAATATGAGCTTGAGCGCGTGAATCCCCGCACCGGCGAGCGGCTGCGGAATTATTGGGGCTATAACCCGGTTGCTTTCATGGCTCCAAAGGCTTCATATGCCAGCAGCGGCGGCCTGGGCCACCAAACGCTGGAGTTCAAGCAAATGGTGAAAGCCTATCATCAGGCCGGCATTGAGGTGATCCTGGATATCGTGCTGAACCACACTGCCGAGGGCAACGAGCTAGGCCCCACGCTTAGCTTTCGTGGCATCGAAAATTCCATCTATTACATGCTAAGTGAGGATAGGCGCCATTACCGGAATTATACTGGCACCGGCAATACGGTGAATGCCAATCATCCGGTCGTGCGTGATTACATTCTGGACGTACTACGCTATTGGACAATGGAGTTTCACATAGATGGCTTCCGGTTCGATTTAGCTTCGGTGTTAGGTAGAGATGAGCAAGGCCGCTTGCTGCATAACGCTCCCTTGCTGGAGCGCATCGCCGAAGATCCTATCCTGCGCGAGGTGAAGATCATCGCCGAAGCCTGGGATGCAGCGGGTGCGTATCAGGTGGGGAGTTTCTCGGAAAAACGCTGGAGTGAGTGGAACGGGCGCTATCGAGATGACGTACGGCGGTTCTGGAGAGGTGATCCCGGAATGCTTGGAGCATTCGCCTGGCGCATCTGCGGCAGTGCAGATTTGTACAAACATTCCGGGAAGGGGCCGGAGAACAGCATCAACTTCGTTGCTTGCCACGATGGCTTTACACTTAACGATCTGGTTAGCTATCGCTGGAAGCATAACGAGGCCAACGGAGAGGGGAACCGGGATGGCCTGGATGATAACTTCAGTGAAAACTACGGCGTGGAGGGAGAAACAGACGATCCTGCTATCGAGTCAGTGCGCCGGCGGCAGATCAAAAACTTTCTGTTGACCCTTTTCATCTCCCGTGGTGTGCCCATGCTGTTGGGAGGAGATGAATTCCGCCGCACCCAACGGGGCAATAACAATGCCTATTGTCAGGATAACGAGATCAGTTGGTTTGATTGGCAGTTGCTGGAAAAACAACAAGAGATCTTTCGCTTTGTTCGGGGCATGATCGCCTTTCGCCGGTCTCATTCTGTACTGCGACGAGAAGCTTTCTACACCGACGATGAAATCAAGTGGTTTGACCCAAGAGGCAATATACCCGACTGGGCGGATCCTCAGGCGAAACAACTAGCGTGTCTCGTCCTCAACAAAAGCAAGCCAGATCTCTATCTGATGTTCAACGCTGATGCACAGCCTGTTTCCTTTACCTTGCCAGCGCTTCCAGCGGGCGAAGAGTGGCGGCTGTCGGTGGACACTTCATTGCCCTTTCCTCAAGATTTCCGGAAAGCCGGACAGGAAGAGGCCCTGGGGAATAAAGAGATATATACACTGCCGGGGAGATCTAGTGCCATACTTCTCATAGGTACCACTAAAGGTTAGCAGCGGGAAAAAGGGGCTATTAGCGGTAGCACAACAACATTGTGCTTGTTTTTCTCGTTCTTAATCTGTGTGCGCTTTTCTAAACACTTTTTGCTGGCCATACCCGAAAAACAGAAAACACACGCGGGAAGTTCCGTGTGCTTTGTAGCTTAACGCAGTGCGAAGCCGGCTACGAAGGTGGCTGTCATTAGTAAAAGCAGTGTGGGCAGTACGGTTAGAATGGTTTTCTGTGAGAGAATTGGTTTGCCGGATTTCGAGAATGTGAGTAACAAACCGCCGATGTCAATCAAGGCGCCGCCCACGCCGACTAAGGCGAATCCACACCGTACTACGCCGCACAGACTCAAGATGATAGGCAAGAGCAAGATGGTTATTCCGGCGATGCCGTGAACCACGGCCAATAAGATCGTTGCCGCGACGCCTTTGATGGTGTAGCGGGCGATCGCTACGAGGAAAAACCCTACGATGACGAAAATTAGATACGCTGTTGTCCAGGCAGGAAGATATTGCGAGATCAGTCCTAAAGACAACGTCAGCGGGATGATTGTCGAGACAATGATCACAAGGGAGCTGTCCAACACTTCAAAGCCCATGATAATGATCAGCAGGCTGGCGATCAGCAAGACACCAAAGGCAATGGTGTATGCCCAGGTCGCCAGCGATCCTAACCCGTTTACGCCGACCACAATCTGATACGCGGCCAGTAACCCGGTAATCATGAGCAGGATATGGTCAAGAACAGTCATCTTTCTCATGATGTGCTCCAGTATGGCGGTGTATCATTAGACTAACAGCACAGAAACAGCGTTTGCTCTAGCAAATGCTGTTTCTGGGAAAATACTACTAAACCATCAGCAGTAACATAGCGCTTAGCATATACAGAGAAGCGTATTTGAAGAGTCCGAAATTGACTCGTTCCGAGGGCTTGACCATGCTGGCAATTGCCAGCATGAGCAGTCCGCTTGAAAGGACGCTCATTAACCGTAAGTACCCCAGCGTTGTGCCAGTGCTAAACGCAGCCAAACCAATTGCCAGTGCTGCTAGAACGCTGGCAATTGCGATAATGGCCCGCGTGGCGGGAAATCCGTACGTAGACGGGAAAATCGGCACACCAGCGGCTTTGTAATCATCAACGTAGCGCATGCTGAAGGTCATGATATGAGTCGGAATCCAGAAGAGAATCGCCAGCGAGAGCAGGATCCCGATCCAGTCAATGTGCCCAAGCCCAAGCACGCGTCCGGCCAGGATGGGCATTCCCCCCGAAATTCCGCCCCAGATGATTGACCAACAGGTCTTTCGTTTGAGCCAGATGGTGTAAATGACCACGTCAAAGAATAGACCGGCGAAGACGATCAGCCCATAGAGGGCATTCATGGCGACGGCCAGTCCTACGCCGAGCAGAGATAGGAGCAGGCCGAGGCGCAGGATTTCATTCGGACTCACACTTCCAGCCGGGAGAGGGCGTTTGGATGTGCGTCTCATTTTGGCGTCAATATCGCGATCGTACCACATGTTCAAAACAGTACTGCCGCTAATGGCTAGAAACAAGCTTATGGTCAGCCCTAACAGGGTAGGCCAGTGCAGTATTGGGCAGCGGGCGCTCATAAAGCCGGCCATGCCGGTGGAAAGCAACAAACCAGTTTGTGGGCTCTTGATGAGCGGCCAGTAGAGCCGGAATTTGGCGGTGATGGTTTCCATGCAATATTCCTCAGATTTGCACAGGGGTGGACGATTGTTTGCCCCTGTTAAGATTATTACCGCGCGCAGCGAAAACCGACTGCAGGGCTATAGCAATCAGAATCGGTGTTGTTGCGCGACCGAACACACAAATGATTTCACCGAAAAAAAGTGATAACGCTTTTAGAAGTGGGACTGGTATTCTTGTAGGCAAGCTCTTTTATAAGTTCTGTTCCCTTATTCACGTTAATTATACCCGTGAGTTGGGAGGACAGCCCATAACCTTTCCGAGAATGAATTTTCTTGCAGTAAAGTCATGATATTCTTCCTGCTTAAATCTTTAAGCGGGAGAATAACATAGCTTAGTTGATATAGCAATATTTCAAGCAGGTAAACTGCTCTATATATCGTCTATGCCGGGCGTACGCGTAAGCCCGGCCAGGGGACTGTCCTGATTTGTCCCGCGTTAG
>WFQT01000341.1 GCA_015486895.1 Anaerolineae bacterium | reverse complement strand
GCTATGCAGGATACCGAGGCAGCTTGCATCGGCGAATCCCTCTTCGGGCTGGCGGGGCGCTGGCAGGGCGTTTGGGAAGAAGCTGCCGCACATTATCAACGGGCGGTAGTGCTGGCGGAGCAAATTCCTGATTACATGAGTCTGGTGGAGAATCTGGCAGGATTGGCCCGCTGCCAGGTACGATTGGGGCATTGGTCGCAGGCCCGAGAGGCGCTGGAGGCCGCGGAGAAAGCCATGACCATGCATGATGTCAAGGGAGATGCCCTGGGCAAATACCGGGTCAGCGCGTTCGAGACGGCTTTGTGGGCGGCCGAGCATCCACCTGACTCCCAAAGCGAATGGCTAGCCCAAGCACAAAGGGTCATGGCCGCAGCCCAACGGCAGACCCGGGCCTTTCGATCCGCTGAGCCTGAGGTGTGGCGGCTATGCGGGCACTACGAATGGCTATGTGGGCATCCCGACGCGGCCCGGACCTGGTGGGAGAAGAGCCTGGCGGTGGCGGAGGCGATGGATCACCGCGTAGATTGGGGCATGACCGCGCTGGAGATGGGAATACGCCTGGGCGATCCAGCACTGCGCGAGCAGGGGCAGGCGCGCCTGGAGGAAACCGGAGCAGTGGGAGAGATGGCATTTTTGAGGTCATAGCCCGGCGGGCTGCGGATCCGGGCAAGGTTCATTCGAAACAATCTTGACAAATAGAGCCGAAAAGAAGGCCACAGAATAACCCGGAAAGGCAAAGAAAAGACTGAAGATAATAATTTCCCGCGTAATTCTGCGTCATTCAGTGGCTTGGCCAGCCGCAATATGTCAGTAGACTTGTCAAAACGGGAAATAGCTCTTTTGAACCATGGCCGAATCCGCTTTTGAAGCGCGGTTTACTTGGCCCATTGCTGTCATGAGGGGACGTTGCTTAATCATTGGCATTGTTCCGAGTATCATAGACTACGATAACATTTACAACTTTTCCTTTTACCTCTGTTGGCATATCGATTCGCAGATGGCCCTCTACATCGTTCCTGGATTCCAAATTCACAGATATTATCATATCATCCTCCAATTCTGAGCAACCGGAAATGGCGTCTGCGTGAGGTGCATCCCCTTATTACCATCAGAATTCGTTATATTTCCCAATAGGGATGATTTTTTGACGATTTTTTGACAGTGTGGGTCTATGCTGTTTTTTGGGAGCCAGAGAGTGCTTTGCCCTTTGGCGAGGTTGCATAGCGCACTTCACGTATCTTTGCAATATCCTAGGGTAAGGCCAGGTCTTGTGTCTACCCAGATGGGCGACCACAAGGGCTCACCCCTACTTTTTGAACAGTCGCCACGAGCGGTTGCATACTGCATAACGATGAAAACTAAGAACGCTGATTGCGCTGATCTTACAGATTAACGCAGATGATTTCTTCAGGAATCTACGGAAATCAGCGCTCATCTGCATCATCTGCGTCCTATTTTCGGAACAATTCGTGCCATTCGTTCAATTCGTGGTTGCTATTTTCAACACAGGAGACACGAACATGACCATCACGATGCCATCCTACCCCTGGCTCGAATCGTATGATGCAGGCGTGCCGTACACGTTGAAACCCTATCCACGACAGACCCTGCTTGACATCGTGGCCGAGACCGCGCGTGAGCGGCCCAATCATCCTGCGTTTCTCTCCAAGGGCGCGCAGGTCGACTATGCCCGCTTCCAGCAAGAGAGCGACGCGTTCGCCGCCGCCCTGGCCAATATGGGCGTCGAGCCGGGCGATCGCGTGGCCCTTCTCATACCAAACTCGCCTCAGTTCTTCGTGGCCCAGTTCGGAGCCTGGAAAACGGGTGCCATCGTCTCTCCACTCAACCCTACGTACACCAAACGGGAGCTGAAACATGCCCTGAACTACATCGGCGCCATAACGGCGATCGTGCTCACGCCCTTTTACGCCAAGCTCAAAGCCTTGCAAGCCGAAACCAGGTTGCAGCGCATCATTGCCACCGAAATCAAGGAGTATCTGCCGTCACTGTTGCGCCTGCTGTTCACCATTCTCAAGGAGAAGAAAGAGGGGCATCGCATCACCTTGGCGCCGGGCGATGTGTGGCTGCAAAGTCTGCTGCGCCGCTACGCAGACGCGCCCCTGCCCGATGTGACCGTCGGCCCGGATGATCCCGCGCTTCTTATGTTCACCGACGGCACCATGGGCGTGCCCAAGGCCGCTGTCGGCTCGCATCATGCCCTGGTCATGTCAGGAATGCAGTACAAAGCCTGGTTCGGAGAGATGCTGGTGGATTGGGAGGATATGCTCATGGCGCTCATGCCTCTGTCACACATCTACGGACAGGCCGGCGTAGCGGCAACGGGTTTTGTGGGACATCACCCCCTGGCCCTGGTTCCCAACCTACAGGATATCAATGACGTGCTGGCCACCATCCGTAAAACCCGCCCCGCTTTCCTGCCCACCGTGCCCACCCTGTTTATCGCCCTGCTCAGGCATCCCGATGTGCTGGCGGGCAAGGCGGATTTGAGCAGCATCAAGCTGTGCATCTCCGGCACCGCGCCGCTGAGGTTCGAGACCAAACAGCGCTTCGAGACCCTGACCGGCGGGCGTATCGTCGAGGGCTACGCGCTCACCGAATCCATGATGGCAGGTGTGGTGATGCCAGTAAAGGGAATCTACAAGCCCGGAGCGGTGGGTCTGCCCCTACCTGATGTGGAACTCCGCATTGCCGACATCGAAGGCGGCGAGGGAAGCCTGCTCCCGGGCGAGATCGGCGAGGTGCTGCTGAGAGCCCCCCAACTCATGCTGGGCTACTGGCATCAGCCCGAGGAGACTGCCAACACCGTCCGGGACGGCTGGCTTTACACCGGCGACATTGGCTTCCTGGACGAGGACGGCTACCTGCACATCGTAGATCGCAAGAAGGATGTGATCAAGCTCAACGGCTTCCAGGTGTGGCCGCGCGAGGTGGAGGAGGTCATTGCTTCCCATCCGGCCGTGGCGGAGGTCGGCGTGGCCGGTGTGCCCGACGACTGTCAAGGCAAGGCAGTGAAAGCCTGGGTAGTATTGCAGCCGGGCCAAACGCTATCGGTGAACGCTCTGCGGATGTGGTGCTGCCAGCAACTTGCGACCTACAAAATCCCCAGGTATATCGAATTTCGCAGCGACCTCCCTAAGAGCACCGTGGGCAAGATACTGCGCTGGGAACTGCGCGAGTAGTCGTCATGAGCTACGCTCACCAATAACGATAACAACGGAACGCAGATAGTGCTGGCCGTGGACGCCAACAACTCGGTTGTCGGTGGCAGAGGTCAGGCCTGTAACGCTTGTGCCCGAATGATTGATAGCGTCTGAATAAACCATACTTCCCGGGTGTTTAGCGCCTTTCATCTGTTTGAAAAGGAGGAAAGGGAAATGAACAAGACGCAAAGGATTTTCTATTCCGTGCTGAGCGCTGTCATCGCGCTGGTGGCTGTTGCCATGCTATTATCCGGCCTAGAGCCCATTTTTAGCCAGGATCTGAGTGGACAAAACACAACCACCGACTGGACATTGGCTTCGCGAGGAATGTACGGCGGCTTCGCCAATGCGCTGGCCGTCTTCCCCAATTTCGCCGCGGATCAGACCTTGTTTGTCGGCACGTACGGTTTGGGGATATTGGGTGTCTTTCGCTCCACCATCTCTGAGGATTTACCTTCTCATGCTCTTACGTTACTACCTTACCGCTGGAATTCTTGTACACCGGGCGAAGATTCGACGCAGAGACGCAGGAGACGCAGAGATTTATTAAACTGGGGAGGGTGTGTCGTAAGCAGGTTGGGAGTGGTTCGATGAGACGATGTAATCGCCGCCGGCAATGCCCTTTGACTAAGGGGATCAATCAAAAATTAGGTAAGGAGGTCTCTATGTTTCGGAAATTGTTCACTCGACATCTCGTGGGTATGATTGCATTGCTTCTTCTCGTCGGCACTATAGCACTCCACACCTCAGCCATCGCCGTCCAGCACGGCTCGGGGCCGAGCGCTCTCGAGTTGTTTACGTTATCAGGACGTGTCTACGAGGGCCAAACCGGTGTGGAGCCACCCGACAGCACGCCTATCCAGGGTGTGACTGTCAGCCTGTATTGCTCGAACGATGTCGGCGATCAGGGGACTTTCCTGCGCAGCATCAGCAGCGACGCCAATGGCTGGTATGGATTGGATGTCTATGCTGATGATGGTTGCGAGTACTTTAACATCATCGAAACCGATCCGCCGGGTTATACCTCTAATGGCGCCACCAGTGTTGATGGCAACGTCATCAACCCCAACT
>WFQT01000340.1 GCA_015486895.1 Anaerolineae bacterium | reverse complement strand
TATTGCACGCCGTGAATGGGAATAACCTTACCACCTAACCTTTCCATAGCAGCAATGAATGAGGAGCTAGTCCGGGTGCTGGGTTCATAGAACAGGTTGGCTAAGATTTTTCCCTGCAGTAGATCGGCGGAACCAAATCGTTCCACCATGCTGCGCATCTCTTCGGCAATGCGAAAGATATATGCCAGATTCTGACGATCAAATTGGTCCACCGAGAGAATGTCCTTGCCGAAGAAGCCGTTCATAGCGTGATCGGCCGGCACGGTCGCTATTTTTTTGTGCATGTGCAGTTGACCTCCTTAAGATTCTTGGCTATAAAAAAGAGGTGATGACCGCATCACCTCTCAGCAACTATTTGATTGTGGGAAAAGCACCTCACCAAAGCCGGGAGGCACTTTTATCGTCTTGTCGGCAAAAGCCACCTTCCCCCGGATGACCGTCCGCCGGACACGGCCCCGGACGAGAAAGCCGCTGAAGGGTGACCAACCGGCCCGGGTGAAAAATGGCTCTTCGCCAAGGCGCCATTCTCCACCTAATTCAACTTCAGTGTAAGAGTCAGTGATTTCTGGGAGGTGGAAAATGTGTCGGGGATTTGTGTGAATGCGGGCAATGAGTTGTTCAATTGTGAGCCGCTTCTCTTGCACCGCCGTTAGCAGCAGCGGCAGCGTCGTTTCCAGGCCCGGAAAGCCGGGAGGTGGGTTGTTGCTGTCTTTTTCTGCTATCGTGTGCGGGGCATGGTCGCTGGCAAAACTATCGATCCATGCCATGTGTTCCCATAGGGTCGTCTGATCTTCCGGAGTGGCCAGACGGGGACGTACTTCCCCCCGTTGGCCTAAAGTTGTGAGGTCATTTTGCGTGAGGAAAAGGTGGTGCGGCGTCACCTCGCAGGTCACTGGCGTCCCGGACTCTTTTGCTTTGCGGATGAGCTTGATCTCCGCTCCTCGGCTGACGTGCGCTATGTGCACCGGCTGCCGGTGATAATGGCTCAGCGCTAACACCGCCGCTAACATCAGCCCCTCGGCGTGAGTGACAATAGGGCCGGGGCCGGGCCACTGTTTAATATACTCATTAAGCAGTTCCAAGTTGTCTATGCGCAGTGAGCCGAAGGTGTCGTTGACGTAGATTTTCAGGCCGATGGCCTGTTTGGCGGCTATTACGACGGTTTCTGGTCGGCGGTCATTTGTGGCGCCCAAGAAAAAGCCGATGTCGCAATGGGCAGAGCGCCGGGCCCGGTCGATTTTGTCCTGGAGTCGTTCCGGCGTGTCTGTAGGTGGGCGAGTATTGGGCATGTCTAGCACGACGATGAAACCGCCGGCCAGCGCTGCTGCTGTGCCGCTGGCTATATCTTCTTTGTGTGGATAGCCTGGTTCCCGCAGGTGGACATGGGGGTCAATAGGCGCTGGAAAACGTACGATTGTCATTCTTCACTCCTGAGCACTGATTATAAAGCGATTTGTCTAATTTACCAACTATGCAAACTGTTGTCGAGGTAACTGTTGCAGCGGTGCCCGTTGCTTGAGTCAAAGGCCGAAGGGGCTCGGAATAAGGACTTGCACAGCTTGTAGGGGTGTGCTAAAATAATGTCGGGCAGGCTGTGGTGTTTGTGATGCACATGTAGCGTTTTGAGCCAACACCGATACATTGGGAGCAGTAGTCTCGGTGGGAATGTGATAGCCGGAAGGCAAGACAGGAACACCGGCGATGCTCCCACCTGCGATAGCAGGTTCAAAACTCCTTGGCACACGGCACTGCGGCTGCCCAGAGGGGACCTCTGGAATGTCGGAGGTCTCCTTGTATGAGGTAAGGTCCTATCGGGTGATGCTGAGATACTATAGAACATCGTTGTTGCTTTATCCCTCACTTTATTTTCCGCCGGAGGATTCATGCACCGAGAACGGGTCACCGATGACATTTTCATTTTTACTTGTGATCGTTACCTGAGTGTTAACGCTGGAATTATATTCACCGGCGATGGCACTGTCGTGGTGGATACGCTACCATTCCCGTCTGAAACGCACAGGCTGCGTGAGTTTGCCAACTTGAGCAGGAATGGTATCCGTTATCTGATCAACACCAACTACCACGGAGATCACTCCTATGGCTCTTATCTTTTCCCAGAGGCGGAGTTGGTGGCGCATCGCTTGACGTATGAGTACTTGGCGGAAGTAGGGGAACGCAATTTGATGGAGGCAAAACAACAGAGCAACGAATTGCTGGATGTGAAACTACGTTTGCCGTCGCTTCTGGCCGAGGGGAAGATCTCCTTACGCATCGGTCAACGGACAGTAACCTTGGTGCATCTGCCGAGCGCTTCTCACGACACTACGGGAGTCTATGTAGAAGAAGAACAAGTGCTTTTCAGCAGTGATTTATTGATGCCTGTGCCATACATTGTCGAAAGCGATCTGGAAGAATATCGCCGTTCTCTGAAAGCTCTGTCGAACTTGCCATTGGAAACCATTGTCCAGGGACACGGCCCCATCCTGTTACGCGGTGAGATTCCAGATGCCGTTAATAGGACGTTGCGTTACATTGATTGTGTGGAGGCCCAAGTGCGGGAAAAGGTTGCGCTTGGATGGGAGGACGGTGCCATCCTGGGGTTGCCTATTGAGATGTGTGGGCCATCACGCATTGATTTGGATGGCAAGGCACCTATGTTGCATCAGACTAATATCTATGCTTTGATCCAACGCTATCGCGCCGGAAGCTGATAACGGCCACTCGAGAAAGTGGCCGTTATCGTACGTGCCGCCTGTTTCCTTTTTTATAGCATGGCTCCTTCGGCTGCAGTTGTAGCATCCTCCAGAAGCTCCATTGCTTCATCCATGATTTCCCGGCTGATGGTCAATGCCGGTGAGAAGCGCAGTGTGTTTGCACCGCATCCCAACAATAGCAGGCCGCGACGAAATGCTTCGTTTACGATCAAGTTACGTAGTTCCGGCGCCGGCGTTTTCTTTTCCTTGTCGGTAACGATTTCCACGCCGATCATCAGTCCTTTGCCACGCACGTCGCCCATGCAGGGATGTTTGGTCTGTATGGCCTGTAAGCGCTTCATAGCGTAAGAGCCCATCTTGGCAGCGTTTTCCATTAGTCCATTGCGTATGAGCTCGACTGTCTTCATGGACGCGACACAGGCAAGAGGGTTGCCACCGAAAGTGTTGCCGTGGGCTCCTGGTGGCCAGGTCATTATTGACTTACGAGCTACCATGGCGCCTAAAGGCATACCGGAGGCGATCCCTTTGGCCATGGTGTAAATATCTGGCTCCACGCCCCAGTTCTCGATGGCATACATTTTACCCGTACGTCCCATGCCGCTTTGCACTTCGTCTGCGATGAGCAAGATGCCATGCCGGTCGCATAGCTCTCGCAGGCCCGGCAGGAAGCTATCCGGTGGCACCACATAGCCGCCTTCGCCTTGGATCGGCTCTACCAAGATTGCTGCTACTTCTTCGGCGGGGATCATAGTATGAAACAGCACGTTCTCGATGTAATCTAATACAGCTTTTCCTTGATCTTCTCCTCGTAGCAGCGGCCGGTACGGGTTCGGGAAAGGCACATGGGTCACGCCGGGCATCATGGGGAAAAATCCGGCTCGTTGCGTTGGCTTGGAGGCCGTAAAAGCCAATGAGCCCATAGTACGACCGTGAAAGCCGCCAATGAAAGCCAGGAAACGAGGACGCCCAGTGTGGTAGCGGGCCAGCTTCACTGCTGATTCCACCGCTTCTGTTCCGGAATTTGTGAAGAAAACCTGAATCTCTTCCTTGATAGGGCGGATTTCGTTTAGTTTTCTGGCTAAAAGGATTTCTTGTTCGTAGTAGAAGTCGGTGCCGGCCATGTGGATGAACTTTTCCGCCTGTTCCTGGATAGCCTTGACGACTTCGGGATGGCTGTGGCCGGTTGCAACTACAGCGATGCCAGCGTTAAAGTCAATGAATCGATTGCCGTCTACATCCCATACCTCGGAGCCGCGGCCGTGATCCATGACGAAAGGATAGGAACGGGTGTAAGAAGGTGAAATGTAGGTGCGGTCCAAGTCCAAAAGCGCCTTTGCCTTTGGCCCGGGCAGATTAGTGTATTTTGGTTCTTTTCTCATGATTCTTCACATCTCCTTTTCGATATTATTGGAAACCAACTCAATGAGTGAGGGGCACACTTAACTTGTACTCCACTGCATTGAGCAGATTTTGTAAGAGGATGGCCGTGGTGACGCTGCCGGTGCCACCAGGCACAGGGGTGATGTAGCTGGCAATTGGGCTTACTTCGTCGAAGCGTACATCGCCCACCAACTTGTCACTGACTTCATTTGTGCCGAAGTCGATGACCACTGCCCCGGGCTTGACGTAATCAGCGCTGACCATACCTGCCCGGCCCACGGCAACGCCCAGGATGTCTGCTTC
>WFQT01000339.1 GCA_015486895.1 Anaerolineae bacterium | reverse complement strand
TGGCGGCGACAGGACTTGAACCTGTGACCCAACGATTATGAGCCGTTTGCTCTACCGACTGAGCTACGCCGCCCAAAAAAAGTAGCGGGGGAAGGATTCGAACCTTCGACCTTCGGGTTATGAGCCCGACGAGCTGCCACTGCTCCACCCCGCATCACTAAACATCATTATATGCGAGGTAGCGTCTTCTGTCAAAGTACGGCACCAAGGTTTTCCTCAAGACCGGCGACTCTAAGGCGCTCGACTGAAAATCGCTTGCCACAGCGTGGGAACTGTTGATGCAGCCGGCTGATCCTTCATGCTATCACCATTGAGATATACTTCCTCGTTTGGTTCATGCAAGCTGAAAACTCGCTTGATGTGGCGCAACATGCTGGATAAATCTGTTCCCCCTTCCCGCATCTGTTCTAATTGTTGCATTTGGTCTTGAAGATAGGACATCCTTTGCTGCTCCGTGCGGATACGTTCTTGCCAATTGTGTGCCTCAATCAGGCTGTTGCCAATTTGGTAGAGAAAAACGATGAACAAGAACGCCGTGCCTATCAGAAAGATATTAAAGGGGGTGAAGATTCCTTTTTCATGCCAGGATGCAATGCGCGTTTTCATTGTAATGCCTCCGGGGAACTAAAGAAACCCAGATTTACACACCTAAAAGCCTGACTATGCCGAAGGTGGGATTCGAACCCACACGGGCGTAGCGCCCACTGCGCCCTGAACGCAGCGCGTCTCCCTGTTCCGCCACTCCGGCTTACAACTCATACTTTAGCATTGATGTCGATTCTTGTCAACCTCGAATATGTCTATCTCATAGCAGCCGGATGGTACTCATAGCGACAAACTTCTGATGGGGAAGCCATCGTGAGCCTGCGGCCTGCCTGTGCGGGCACGCAGACAGGCGCACCACAGCGGATGAAAATCTCTGTGTAAGGTTAGGGATAGCTTATTCAAGGGGCAATGCTATGGTGATAGGAATGGAGTTTGTTGATGACGGTTGCTGTAGGGGCGAATAATGATTCGCCCTTATTTAATTTTCTCTCTTGGGGGCCAGCCCCCAAACCCCTACACCCAAAAAGAGGGGTATACCACTGGGGGCGTGGCTTCCCCCCTGTTGACTGGCTCACCCACCGGGGCACCGAATCTCTTGGCGATTATTTAGAGGCGCAGTGGCGGACAGAGCTATGGGTAACGATCACGCGGCAGACGGTTGCGTGGGAAAACTATGTGGAGAGGATATTCCTGCAACCACCGCAAATGTTTCTCTGGGGCTGTTTAGCGGACTACCCTGACCCGGACTACTTCCTGCGGCTTGGAGACCACAAACGGTTGACCAGCTGGAGCGACGAAACCTACAACGCTCTGGTAGAAAGCGCCGGGCGTGTGACGAACCTGGAACAGCGCCTGAGGATCTACCGGGAAGCGGACATGATACTGATCGAAGCAGCGCCACTCATCCCTCTCGTTTATTCACACCGTAATCTGTTGCTGAAACCGTGGGTACGGGCCTACCCGGCGTCCGCATTCAAATGGTGGTTCTGGAAAGATGTGCTGATTGCACGACATTAGCCGGGTTTGTGGAGATTTTGTGGAGACTTTGTGGAGGCTCATGGTGTATCCTGTGTAGTAACTGCGCAGCTTTCCCGATAATGGGATGCAGATGGCGCAACAAACGCTGTTTTTCGTTCGCCTTTTCTGATTTTTCTGCGTCGTCAATGCCCTGTTCGACGGGGGCTGCGGGAGTTGTCACATTTTTCGAACAGTTGTAGCCATTGTGGATGCACGACTTCGCCAAAGGAAAACGATTGCCAGAAGAGCCGACGAGCGAGGGAATACCATGAAACCTGCTCCAACTTACATCTCTTTCCTAGTCCGGATGTGGCGCGAAAAAAGCACAGAGCAACCGGAACGAGTCGGCGATTGGCAAGGCGAAGTGGAGCATATACAGAGTGGCCGCAGGTGGAAGTTCAGCAATATGGAAGCGTTGACACGCTTCCTATGTAACCCTCTGTCCAGGATAGGCCCGGCAGAGGAGCCCAAGGAGGATCAGTCATGAAATCACGTTTGATTTTCGCCGCAACTACCGTAGTTTTGTTAGTAACCGTCATCACAGGCGTTGCGCTAATGACCAACAGCACATCGCCACCGGTGCTGGCCGCCCCGGCACCCGGCATCCATGCTCTGGGCGATGGCCATTACGAGGCCATCATTCCCGCGGCCATGCGCCCTGAGGACACTTTCAACCATGAACCCTATATCGACACTTATGTCGATTCTACTGCCCCCAGCTCCAGTTTCTGCACCGACAC
>WFQT01000338.1 GCA_015486895.1 Anaerolineae bacterium | reverse complement strand
TTCTAAAGCTGATCGGTGCCAAAGTTACCGTGGAGCCATGGACACCTATTGACACAGTTGGGTGGGGCGAGGTGATGGCGTGGGATTTGCGCGGCAATATGGAGCAGGAATTGCAGCGAGCGCAACTTTTGGGCACGGTGGGTCGCCGGATGACTGCTGAGTTCTTCCCCTCGTACCCCTTTGGTGAACACCCTCTCATCGTGCCTCCGGGCATAGCCTGGGACAAAATGGACCCGGCTTTGCTGGCAATTAATGATTTGGTGCCCCCGATTTTGGGCAACGGGCCCGATGTGGGCAGCAACAACTGGGTCATTTCCGGTAAGAAGTCGGTGACCGGCAAGCCGCTCCTGGCCAACGACCCGCATTTGGCCATCCAGATGCCTTCCATCTGGTACGAAATTGGCTTGCATTGTACGCCGGTGGGTTCTGATTGTCCTTACGATGTGTCCGGCTTCTCTTTTGCCGGAGTGCCTGGTGTCATTATTGGCCATAATGCCCGCATTGCCTGGGGGGTGACCAACACCGGCCCCGACGTGCAGGATTTGTACGTGGAAAAAATCAACCCCGATAATCCTTACGAGTATGAGGTTAATGGTGAATGGGTGAAGATGACCGTGCTGCACGAGAGCATTAAGGTTAAAGGAGAGAAGAAACCGGTACAGCTCAACGTGCGCATCACTCGTCATGGTCCCATCATTAACGATGCGGTCAGTGGACCGCAGAAAGATTGGGTTTATGGCTGGCAGCCGTTAGCTTTGCGCTGGACGGCATCGGAGCCGACGCATCTCTCTCATTCTGTGTTAGCCATTGACCGGGCCGGCAATTGGAAGGAGTTTCGGGATTCATTGCGCAGTTGGGATGTTCCCGCCCAGAACTTCGTTTACGCAGATGTCGACGGCAATATCGGCTACCAGATGCCCGGCAAGATTCCTATTCGGGCTAAGGGGGATGGCACCTTGCCGGTGCCGGGCTGGACGGACGAGTACGAGTGGACTGGCTACATTCCCTTTGATAGCTTGCCTAACAGCTACAATCCAAAGCGCGGCTATCTCTTCACGGCGAACAACGCTGTGGTAGGGCCGGATTACCCTTACTTGATTACTGAGGATTGGGATTATGGCTACCGGGCTCGGCGTATTGGAGAAATGCTTGCTGCTAAGGAAAAACTCTCGGCTGAGGATTTTGCCCGCATGCAAGGGGACACAGAAAACGAGTCGGCCGGCGAAGTCATTCCTTACCTGGCAAAACTGCATTTTACCGATCCGGTGGTGCAAGCGGCTGCCCGACAGTTGTCCAAATGGAACTTGCAAGAGAGTGCCAATAGCCCGGAAGCGGCGCTTTATGAGATCTTCTGGACAGAGTTGCTGGCCGATACTTTCCACGATGAGTTACCGCCGGCGCTTTGGCCTTCTGGAAGCTCCCGTAGCCGCTGGGTAGTGCATCAATTGCTCGCAGAGCCGCAGGATTCGTGGTGGGACAATGTTTTCACTGATCCCCGAGAGACGCGGGATGATATTCTACGCCAGGCGTTCATTGAGGCTTGCGCTCGCGGTATTAAAGCCATGGGTAAGGATCTGAGC
The DNA here is from genome assembly GCA_015486895.1 of Anaerolineae bacterium. Taxonomy (GTDB): domain Bacteria; phylum Chloroflexota; class Anaerolineae; order JAADDB01; family JAADDB01; genus S014-12. The sequence continues at coordinate 16,985 of WFQT01000338.1, read as the reverse complement.
AAATGGCATTGGGGCACGTTACACACGGCAACATTCCGCAATCAGACGCTGGGGGAGTCTGGCGTGGCGCCAATTGAGGCAATTTTCAACCGTGGTCCTTTCCCTATGGGGGGCAGTTCCTCACTGGTCGATGCGACCTCTTATCGCGCCAATAAGAACACGTTTACTGTAGCTTGGATGCCTTCTATGCGCATGATTGTGGATTTGGGTACTTTCTCTCGCTCCCTGGCGGTACACACTACCGGCCAATCTGGGCATCCCTATGCTCGCCATTATGATGATATGATCAATCTGTGGCAGAAAGGGGAATATCACCCTATGTTATGGGGGGCACAGAATCTGAAGCGGGCGGCGAAAGCGCATTTGCGCTTGGAGCCGGCACCGTAAGGAGTAAGAAGCTAACGTGAGGGAGCTTTGGCGCCGTCTTAGCGGCAAACGTCCTCGACGGCAGTCTAAGGTGGTACCGTTGTGGCCGTTGGGAGTGTTTGTTCTCTCGCTATTGGTGCTGCTGGCGGCCGGCTGTGGGCATTTTATTGCGCCGACGGTTACCCCGATGGCGACGGCTATGCCAACAATATCGCCGACGTTTAGCCCCACGGCGACAATGAAATTAGCACGGTCTACCCTGGAACCAACGGCCACGGCAACCCCTTCGCCGACACCGGTGGTGTATGTGGTGCAGAAAGGTGATACACTTATTGGCATTGCTCATCACTTTCAGGTGCCGGTGTCATTACTCCAGGAGACTAACGGCGTGAGTGACCCGCGCCGGTTACAGATTGGCCAGTTGTTAGTTATCCCGCCTTTGCAGGCCGCCGGTGGCACGCCGCCGCCTACTCCCACGCCTATGCGTGTCGTTGTCCGCAATACTTACTGGAACCGGAGGAGTAACGGAGACTCCTGGCTGCTTGGAGAAGTAGTGAACGAGAGCGGTCAGATGGTGGAGCAAGTGGTGGTTGGGATTGATTTGTTGGCTGATGACGGACACTCTCTTGCCAGCCGGCGGGCATCGGTGCTGCTGGAGATGGCGGCTCCAGGGGAAGGCGCTCCCTTTGCCGTGCACTTTCCAGCCGTGCCGGCGGATTCAGCTTCTTACCGGGCTTGCGTATTGAGTGCCTTTCCTGCCTTTGTCGGTAGTGCTTACTTTGACTTGACCGCGGAAAAAATATGTGTGGACAACCACATTTCCCACTTGAGCCGGGTTACCGGTGTGGTTGTGAACCGGGGCGGAGAGAACGCTACACGCGTTCAGATAGTAGTTACCCTGTTTGATGCTGAAAGCCGGGTGATAGCTGTGCGGCGGCAGCCATTGGCTGTTGATAGCCTGCCGCCGGGTGCTAAGGAGCCATTTGAGATCATGTTGATGCCGTTGGGTACCCCGGTGAGCCGTTGGCGAGTGCAGCTTGTAGCTCAGAAACAGATGTCGCCTTAGTACTGGCCTGGCCCGAATAAGCTGGAACTAAAATGGTCATCATAGAAAGCGCAGGTCATGGATGTTAGATGTATGTGAAGTTCTGTGCTAAAAAAACGCCAGAGTTCGGTACTGTGTTAATATGTATCCTATGATATTCCACTTACATGCCGTAAGCTGCAACGCGATGGCAGCCAATTTGACGGTTATGTTAATTAAGCATTATAATGGTTGCTTGCTATCAGCAAGATTAGTGATAGGTGAGGACTTAAAAGGAGATACGCTGATTCGATCGATTTTCGTGTGGTGTAGCTTAGAGGGTATTAGCATTCGTAGCTATGCCCTTTAATGCTTCTAAGTTAGGTGAACTTGCGTCGGGAGGCAGCGAAGGCGCGAGTATTGGCATTCACTATACCCCTCGTGAGCCGTTACGATGCAATATAATACTGGACTCTATCTTTTTTGTTTTGGCTATAGAAAAACACAGATTGAGGTTGAAAAGTAAAGAGAAATCCGTGTTAATCTGTGCCATCTGTGGTAGGGATGGTTCGGTCGATCCTAAAACGTCATTTTCGCCAGACTCCAGTATAATATGTAGAAAAGTTGCGTCAGATGATCATTTTCTTCTGAGGAAGGGCTGGCGTCGCTTTTGGCGCGAGCTTTTATTCAGCCGTGAGGCCGCTTTTACCCAGGGAGATGCATGACTTATAAACAAAAAAACGTTTTTCCCTACCTTTCCTACGTAGGGAGTGTGGGGAGCTGTCATGTACCCGCCCCCGGGTAATTTGTCGGCAATGTTTTTGCGCGTCCCGCAATAAGTAACTGGACAATGGCGTTTTTGGCTTTAGCCACAGATTATCACGGAATTTTAAGGGAAAATCAGGCTAAAAATCAGTTTACTTTGCGCAGTCTGTGGTCGGAAGTGCCTTGTCAAGCCCAAAAATGGATTTCACCAGGCTCCAGTAAGTAAACTTGTTAGCGTCGCTTGGCCATTATGCCATGTCTATGATAATGCCAGTTAAGGAGTGTGTCAAGTTATGAATTTGCGTCAGAGTGCGCCTGTCATCAAGCGCAAATCGTACGCCCGTATCCCTGAAGTGTTGGAGGTACCTAACCTTGTCCAGATTCAATTGAATTCTTTCCATCGGTTTCAAACGGAAAGGCTGCGAGAGCTATTTGATGAAATATCTCCCATAGTGGGGTTCAATAATAACCTGGAACTCAGCTTTGGCCGGCTCTGGTTTGAGGAGCCGAAGTTGAGTGAGGCGGAGTGCCGTGAGAAAAGTGATACTTACTCAGCTCCCCTTTGGGTGGAAGCCCGGCTGTTGAACCGCGATACCGGCGAGGTGCAGACCCAGGACGTATTCATGGGTGATTTCCCCTTGATGACACCGGATGGTACGTTCATTATCAATGGTGCGGAGCGTGTGGTAGTGAGCCAACTCCTGCGCTCTGCCGGTGTTTACTTTACTTCGAGCCTGGATCGCCAATCCGGTCGTGAATTGGCCGGGGCAAAATTAATTCCTAACCGGGGAGCTTGGCTGGAATTTGAGACCAGCAAAAAGGACGTCATTTCTGTTAAAATTGATCGCAAGCGCAAAATTCCGGTAACGACGTTACTTCGCGCTTTAGTGGCCATTGGCGATCGTACTGACTCCAATGCCCGTGAAACGGCGGAACGAGAATTATTGCCGCTGGGCCGGGTAGTCAAGGAAGGCACCGATGAAGAGCTTTTAGATCTCTTTGTTGATGTGGATAACATGCCAGATCATCCTTATATCCTCTCTACGTTGGGAAAGGATGCGGCTAAAGATCCGGAGGCTGCTTTAATTGATATTTACCAACGGCTGCGCCCTGGTGATCCGGCCACGGTAGAAAATGCCCGCACTGCTTTGGAGAATATGCTTTTCTCTAACCGCCGCTATGATTTGGGGCGGGTAGGGCGCTATAAGATGAATGCCCGTTTGAAACTTGACATTCCCATGAATGTGCGCGTGCTGACGCAGCAGGAACTGGTGCAGGTAGTTGCTCGCATCATTCAGATTAACAATGGTATCATTGGACCTGATGACATTGATCACTTGGGTAATCGTCGCCTGAAAACGGTTGGGGAGTTGATCCAGAATCAGTTGCGTATTGGCCTGCTGCGTATGGAACGAGTTGTGCGGGAGCGTATGTCCATCCGTGAGCCGGAGCAGCTCAGTCCCCTTTCCCTGATTAATATCCGGCCGATAGTGGCGGCAACTCGTGAGTTCTTCGGCGGTAGCCAGCTTAGTCAGTTCATGGATCAAACGAATCCTCTTTCCGAATTGACCCATAAACGCCGCCTAAGCGCACTGGGGCCGGGAGGCTTGCGCCGTGAGCGCGCCGGCTTTGACGTCCGCGATGTGCATCACTCTCATTATGGTCGGATCTGTCCCATTGAGACACCGGAAGGCCCGAACATTGGCCTCATTGGCTCGCTGGCGACTTATGCTCGCGTTAATGAGTTTGGTTTCATTGAGACGCCATACCGGCGTGTGGCCCGCCAAATCGAGAATAAAGTAGGAAATCTCGTTGGCCGTATTATCAACATGGACATTAGTGATCCTGAAAGCGGCGGGAAGATTATCTCGCAAGGAGATGTTATTACCGCCGAGCAGGCGGAACGCATCGCGGCGCTGGCAGAGGTTCATCCCCAGGTAAAGGTTCATCCCTATGTGACCGGCGAGATTGTCTACCTGACGGCTGATAAGGAGGATGAATATGTCATCGGCCAGGCCTCTGCAAAGATGGATGCGTTGGGACAACTTATCGGTAGTACCGTTTCCGTGCGCTATCAGCAATCTTTCCATGTGGGTTCGCCGACCCATTTGGATTTCGTTGACGTCTCGCCCCGGCAAATTACCTCGGTTTCGGCTGCACTGATACCCTTCTTGGAGCACAATGATGCCAACCGTGCGTTGATGGGGTCTAACATGCAGCGGCAGGCGGTGCCGTTGTTGCGGCCGGAGGCACCTATCGTTGGGACGGGGATGGAGTGGTTTGCTGCGGCTGATTCTGGTCAGGTGATCCAATCGCCCATTGCCGGCGAGGTGCTGCGCGCCGATAGTGCCATGATCGTGATACGTGGCGATGATGGCCAGGTTTTTGAGTTCTCGCTGGATAAATACCGCCGCACAAACCAATCTACTGTGATTGATCAGCGGCCTTTAGTGCGCAAAGGGGAACTGGTTGCCGAAACTACGCCGTTGACGGAGTCCTCCTCTACCGATAGGGGCGACTTGGCTTTGGGGCGGAATGTAGTGGTGGCCTTTGTCAGTTGGTACGGTGGAAATTTTGAGGACGCTATTCTCATTAGCGAACGGGTGGTACAGAACGAAGTTTTCTCCTCAGTTCATGTGGAGCAATATGAGGTGGAGGCACGAGAAGCCAAGTTGGGTGCTGAGGAGATCACTCGCGATATTTCTAATGTGGGCGAAGAAGCACTACGAGACCTGGATGAGGATGGCATCATTCGCATTGGCGCCGAGGTGGGCCCCGATGACATCCTGGTGGGGAAAGTTACTCCGAAAGGAGAGACGGAGCTCTCGCCAGAGGAAAAGCTGCTGAGAGCTATTTTCGGCGAGAAGTCCCGGGAGGTGAAGGATTCTTCTTTGCGTTTGCCTCATGGCGAACATGGTGTAGTAGTTGATGTGAAAGTCTTTTCTCGGGACAATCATGATGATCTGCCCGCCGGGGTGAATCAATTGGTTCGGGTCTCAGTTGCCAAGAGGCGTAAACTGATGGTTGGCGACAAGATGTCTGGTCGCCATGGTAATAAAGGTGTTGTTTCCAAGATCGTGCCGGTGGAAGATATGCCTTTCCTGCCTGATGGTACGCCGGTAGACATTATTCTGAATCCATTGGGAGTGCCGGCCCGCATGAACATCGGCCAGGTGTTAGAAACCCACTTGGGTTGGGCAGCCCAGAAGCTGGGCTTCCAGGTGAAAACGCCTGTTTTCGATGGTGCCCTGGAAGTAGAAATCCAGGCTGAATTGGGGCGGGCTTGGCTGATGGATAAAGCGTGGGCCGATGCCATGAACGCGGCCTGGGAATGGGCTGATGCTACGGAATTGGATGTTAGCACCCTAAGGGATGGGGACGAACTGCGCCGCCTCTATTTGTTAGATTGGCTGGGCAAAAAGGGATACGATGTTGAGAAGCTGTATTATGATAATGTGTATGCCCGTCGGGCAGTGTTGCGGGAATGGTTGTTAGCCCGTGGTTATGAGCCAGACACTTTGCTATATTATGGGGAGGAAGAACTATCTTTCTCGGATCGCGCTGCCCGGGTTGAGGAGGCCCGCCGGCTATCATTGCGGGAGTGGATACGTATGTACAGTGATGAAGTGCCAGCAACGGATGATGTGAATGAACTCTTTCACTTCGCCCATGATCTTAGCGAGAAAGTCGGCTGGCCGGTGCCATTGACCGGTAAGACTAAATTGCGCGATGGTCGTACCGGGGAGCCTTTCGACCAGCCGGTGACAGTGGGTGTGATTTACATGCTGAAACTGCACCATTTAGTGGAAGACAAAGTCCATGCCCGCTCTACCGGCCCTTATTCCCTGGTAACTCAGCAGCCGTTGGGTGGCAAGGCGCAATTTGGGGGGCAGCGTTTCGGTGAGATGGAAGTGTGGGCTTTGGAAGCATATGGTGCTGCCCATACGTTGCAGGAAATGCTGACCGTCAAGTCAGACGATGTTACTGGCAGGGTGAAAGTTTACGAGAACATCGTCAAAGGAGAGAAGATCGGGACACCTGGCGTGCCAGAATCCTTCAAAGTATTGGTGAAGGAGCTACAGTCCCTATCTCTGAATGTGGAAGTCGTCAACGAGAAGGGAGAAGTGATTCCTTTCGGCAAGGGTACCTACGAAGAACAATTGCCGAGATTAGGTTTCAGCTTGACAATTCCCAGAAGCATGGGGCGTTCTCGAACGGAGTAAGGCGCTCCCGGGACGATGCCAAATTTGACGCTTGTGGTGGGGTTATGTTCTCTATCTTGCTAAAGTGCTTTCTAAACAAGCGTTTCACGTGTCTTCTCAAGAAGTAGGGGCGAGCCCTTGCGGTCACCCATCGGGGCAGGTGCAAGACCTGTTCCTACCCCAGGATATTGAGAAGATACCGTTTCACTGAATAAAGGGGTTAACAGTGGAAGTTAAGAACTTTGACGCTATCCGAATCAAACTGGCCTCTCCAGAGGATATCATTTCCTGGTCCTATGGTGAGGTTTTGAAGCCGGAGACTATTAACTATCGCACGTTGCGTCCGGAGCGTGATGGGCTTTTCTGTGAGCGTATTTTTGGCCCGACACGGGACTACGAGTGTGCTTGCGGAAAATATAAACGGATACGTTATAAAGGTGTTATCTGCGAAAAATGTGGTGTTGAAGTTGCTCCGTCGCGAGTGCGTCGTGAGCGGATGGGACACATCACGCTGGCAACGCCTGTGACGCATATATGGTACGTGAAAGGCGTCCCCAGCCGCTTAGGGCTTCTCTTGGATCTCTCACCGCGGAAGCTGGAGCGAGTGATTTACTTCGCTCAGTATATGGTAACTAATGTGGATGAGGATGAGCGGCAGAAAGTGTTGCATCGCCAAGAGAGAGACTTAGCTTTGCGCCTTAGCCGGCAGGATGGTGAGCTTGCCAATAAGATCTCGGAGACCAAGGCGCAGCGAGATAATAACATTGCCGCTCTAAGGGCAACAGAAGAAGCAGAGTTGGCTCGCTTGGAAGAAGTCATGGAACGGCAAACCAACGAGGTGATGCAACTGGGCCGCGACCTGACGTCACGGTTGGAGGTTTCTCAAGGTCAGCCTTTGGTGGAGGATGTTACTTTGCCCTGGCAGGAAACGCCTCTTTTCCCTGCCGGCGAGGTAATAGATATTAAGCATGTGGAAGCTTTGCGCGAATCCTTGACTCTGCGACTGAATGCTATTGAACGCGATGCCAGGCGCCAGCAGGAGGACGCTCGTCAGCTTATTCAAGCCCAGGTAGACCAGTTGGTTGCTGCTACTGAGATGGAGATCACAGAGCGGCAAAAGACTACCGAGGAGGCTAAAGAGCAACTGCGCAAGGATTATGATATGCTGGCCCAGGAGCTTAAGCAGCTATCGGAGCGGATGTTACTGACGGAGAGACAGTACCGGGAATATAAGCGTCGTTGGTCTACTGTTTTCAGCGCTAGCATGGGTGCTGAAGCGGTACGCGATCTGGTGGCTAAGATCGACTTGGATAAAATGACGGAGGAACTGCGCTCGGAGATGAAACGCAGCCGTTCCAAGCAACGGGTAAAGAGGATTGCCAAGCGATTGCGGGTGGTGGAAGCTTTTCGCCATGCTGGGACTCGGCCGGAGTGGATGGTTTTAACCGTCTTGCCAGTCATTCCCCCTGATTTGCGGCCTATGGTGCAGTTAGACGGGGGGCGGTTTGCTACCAGTGATTTGAACGATCTCTATCGCCGGGTCATTAACCGTAACAACCGCTTGAAGCGGCTGCTGGAGTTGGGCGCTCCGGAAGTAATCGTTCGCAATGAGAAGCGCATGTTACAGGAAGCGGTGGATTCTTTGATCGATAATGGCCGGCGGGGCCGAGCCGTTTCTCGTTCTGGTCGGCGCAAGTTGAAGTCGTTATCCGATATGTTGAAAGGGAAGCAAGGTCGTTTCCGCCGCAACCTGTTGGGAAAACGTGTGGACTACTCTGGTCGCTCGGTCATCATTGTTGGTCCTGAGTTGAAGCTGAGTGAGTGCGGCTTGCCTAAAAAGATGGCGCTGGAGCTATTTAAGCCCTTTGTGATGCATGCCCTAGTAGACAAAAATTACGCGCATAACATCAAGAGCGCAAAGCGGCTCGTGGATCGGGAAGCACCAGCGGTGTGGGAAGTGCTGGAGGACGTGGTAAAGACTCGTCCTGTGTTATTGAATCGGGCGCCGACGTTACATCGCCTGGGCATCCAGGCGTTTGAGGTGCGGCTGATCGAGGGCAATGCTATTCAGTTGCACCCATTGGCCTGTGCTGCTTTTAATGCTGATTTTGACGGCGATCAGATGGCTGTACACGTGCCTCTTTCTGACGAGGCCGTTTACGAGGCCCGGAAATTAATGCTGGTCACTCATAACCTGTTGAAACCAGCCAGTGGTGATCCTATCGTCGGCCCTTCTAAGGATATGGTTCTCGGCGGTTACTATCTTACCGTGGTGGATGAAGAGGCGAAAGGTGCCGGTAAGTATTTCTCTAACATGGGGGATGTTGTTTACGCTTACAACATGCATGTAGTCGGCTTGCGGGTGCCTGTCAAGGTGTACTATCACTCATGGCTTTCCAAAAAGGGACTTGAGGAACTGGGTTTAAGCCATCGCGTTGAGCAGGCTTTGCAGGATGCTGGTTATCTTACTCTGGAACAGGTCATAGCTAAGCTGAGGGAAGGCAAGAAGGCATTCGTTACCATTCCCGGTATTGGCCCGGTAGCCTACAATGAGGTTCGTGAGCGCTTGGTATTGCGCAATATTGATCCGGATAATGTTCGTTTGAGCGGTATTCTGGACACGACTCCGGGGCGGATCATGTTTAACCTGATCTTGCCGGAAGAGATGCGCTTTGTCAACGATGTGATGGATAAAAGTGCTCTCAATACTGTTATCGGGCAAGTTTACGAGCGGTTTGGCCAGGAGGAGGCAATAGAAGTTGCTGACAGACTCAAGGACCTCACATTCAAGTTTGCTACCATTAGCGGTACGACTATGGCGGTTACCGATATTCGTGTGCCGCGCAATAAGCGAGAGATTCTGGCCGCGACAGAGAGCAAAGTGGCTCAAGTAGAACGGCAGTTCCGTCGTGGTTTAATTACCGATGATGAGAAATACACGAAGGTAGTGGAGCTATGGACGAGGGCGACTGATGAGGTTACCGAATCAGTGAAGGCACTCTTGGATCCCCTGGATGGCTTGGGAGCTATGTCCCGCTCTGGGGCTACGAAGGGTGGTATCCAACCTATCCGCCAGTTGGCAGGGATGCGTGGCTTGATGGCTGATCCATCCGGCCGCATTATTCCTTTGCCCATTCGCTCTAACTTCAGCGAGGGGTTATCGACTTTAGAGTATTTCTTGAGCACCCATGGTTCCCGCAAAGGCCTGGCGGATACGGCTTTGCGCACTGCCGATGCCGGCTATTTGACTCGCCGGCTGGTAGATGTGGCGCAGGATGTCATCATTACCGAAGAGGATTGCGGTACAGAGAATGGCATCTGGATCTCGGAAGAGGATTCCAAGGATATAGGTGAGACCTTGGGCGAACGCATTATCGGCCGGTTATTGGCTGGTCCGGTGGTAGATCCTACAACCGGCGAGGTGATCCTGGAGAAAGGTAAACTCCTGGATAAGCCAGATATAGTTCTAATCGAGCAGTTGGGGATCAAGAAGGTCTTTGTACGTTCGCCTATGACCTGTGAAAGCCGCTTTGGACTTTGTCGCAAGTGCTACGGTCAGGATTTGGCCCGAGGCGGCCTGGTGGAGTTAGGTGAGGCAGTTGGCGTTGTTGCTGCCCAATCCATCGGTGAGCCGGGCACTCAGTTAACTTTGCGGACGTTCCATACCGGCGGTGTGGCTGGCGTAGAAGATATCACGCAAGGTTTGCCCCGTGTGGAAGAGGTATTCGAGGCCAGAACGCCCAAAGGTGAAGCGCTTATTGCTGAGATGGATGGCATTCTTGATGCTGATTACTGGGAAGGTGATCAGCGCAAGTTGCGTCTTGTGAGCACTAACTTGTTGCGAGAAGAGGTAGAAATCCCAGCCGGGGCTGAGGTCAACGTGGACGACGGAGACCGGGTGCAGGCAGATACAGTGGTCGCCATTGCCGAGGGAGAAGAAATTGTAGCGGGGATGGACGGTCACATTTTCCTGGAGAAGCGGGAAGATGGCAGCATTTCGGGCGTAGTGCGGCGTGAGGAACGGCGCGAAATGGTGATGGATATTTCGCCTTCGGCGCGACTACGGGTGGAAGTAGGCAGCCCGGTGAAAGCCGGCGATCAATTAGTAGAAGGCTCCAAGAACCCGCGAGATGTCCTGCGCATCCAAGGTCGCGAGGCAGTTCAGTTTTACTTGTTGCAGGAAGTGCAAAAGGTGTACCGCTCTCAGGGTGTGACGATTCACGACAAGCATATAGAAATTATTGTACGCCAGATGACCCGCCGGGTGCACGTGGTGGACGGTGGTGATACTCATTTCTTGCCTGGTGAGTTGATAGACCACTTTGACTTTGAAGCTGCTAATGCCAAGATTGTGGCGGAAGGGGGCCAGCCGGCCAACGGCTACCCGGAACTACTGGGGGTTACCAAAGCCTCGTTGAATACGGATAGCTTCCTATCGGCAGCATCTTTTCAGGAAACGACGAAAGTGTTGACCGACGCGGCAGTTCGCGGGTCCCAAGATGATTTACGGGGACTGAAAGAGAATGTGATCATTGGGAAGCTTATCCCCGCCGGTACAGGTTTCTATGCGCGATTGAAGCACCAAGAGGAGGTTGAGGCAGCAACTCGTGTCCTCAATGCCGAACGGGCTACTGCCGAGCAGGCCAAGGAATCACTGCGGGTGCAGGCGCAGGCGTGGCTTAGTGGGGATTCGCGGCCCTCAGGTGCGGATGAGGCTGGCGATGACGTCCAGCCTGAAACAGATGAAGCAGAAGAGAATAGATCTATTGATGGCGAGGTAGATTCTAAGGAAACTATCTCTGGTGAGGTAAAAGGAGATGAAGCATCTCTTGATAAAGTAGAGACTGGGGAGTGAGAAATAGGCTTTAGCAGCAACGCCTATAAAAGTTGCCCTCCAGCGACTGGATTCTAGCCTGCGCAGGCAGGTTTTGTAATTAGGGTACTTTTCTTGCTGGCTGTTCTTGATATTGGACATTTGACCTGGTTACCTGCTTGTGTTAAAATTTTGGTTCGTTGACTCGGAACGGTGTAGGTTATTATGGATTTTGTAAGCGCTCAGTGATCCGGCGATGCTTGTTATGAGTTCTGTTTTACTATGGATTTTGTGAATTACACCAGAAGAGGTACCCTCTCAATCCCTGAATTTATTCAGAGGGCGGGGACAAGGTCCTGGGAAATTGAGAAGATACGAGAAGGTTAACAAGAAAATCGTTGGATTTGTGGTCGATTTACTGGGGTGCTGAACAATTATTGTACTGGAGTCTGGCGGAAATCCATTTCGCTTTTTAATAAGGCAATTCCGATCACAGATTGCACAGGTTACGCAGATTATACTGATTGTCCCCTAAATTTCTGTGAAAGTCTGTGTTAATCTGGTGCTAAAACCAACAACGTCATTGTCAAATCAGTACTATATTTTCAGCAAGGGGGGTCTTTTGCCGACTATTAATCAGCTCGTTCGTAAGGGACGGAAGAAAGTTCGTAGAAAAGAGAAAGCGCCAGCTTTGCGTTTTGTGCATAACGCACTGACTGGTAGAACTCGTAAATTGCAGGAAGGTGCTCCACAGCGCCGCGGTGTCTGCACTCAAGTGCGGACGATGACGCCGAAGAAACCAAATTCTGCGTTGCGCAAGGTGGCCCGTGTTCGCCTGACCAACGGGGTTGAGGTAACGGCGTATATTCCGGGTGAAGGGCACAATTTACAGGAGCACTCAGTTGTGCTGGTACGTGGTGGTCGTGTTAAGGACTTGCCTGGTGTGCGATATCACATCGTGCGGGGCTCGTTGGATGCTGCCGGCGTTGATGATCGACGGCGGGGACGCTCTAAGTATGGCAGCAAGCGACCGCGGTAGAGATTGTCGAAAGTAGGCCCTAAATTTTGGGTGATGCCGTTATCCTCCCCCAACTTCGGGGGAGGATAACGGCCTAAGCTGGCATGATCTGTCCCTGTAGAGGGACATCCGGTGGTATGCCTTGGGCCCCGAGTTTATTCGGTTGGTAAGAGGCCCCTAAACATTGAGGTGCTGCTATTTTTGTCAGTAGATCTCATGCCGGTTTCAGCGCTACAAGGGACGAAAATGTAGGGTGGATTGTTAATCTGCCCGCTGACAACGTTGTCTTGGGCGAGCTAGCGGCCCGTCCCACAAACAACGCCAGAACATTTGTTAGAAGTTCAACTTCTCGCAGAAGTTGAACTTCTAAACAGGGAAGTAATTTTTAGATGACCACTTAGCGAGGAGTAGGGAATGCCGCGACGGAATCGTCCAGCAAAACGAGGAGTTGTACCTGATAGCAGGTATCAGAGTGAATTGGTAGCTCGGCTAATTAACCGGATTATGACGCGGGGGAAGAAAAGCGTGGCTCAGCGCATTGTGTATGATGCCTTGGAATTAGCAGAGTTGCGGGCCAAGAAACCTGCCTTAGATGTCCTGGAAATCGCTGTGAGGAACGCTACACCTATTGTCGAGGTGAAACCGAGGCGCGTGGGTGGTGCTACCTACCAAGTGCCGGTGGAAGTGCGGAGTGAGCGTCGCTTAAGCTTAGCATTGCGTTGGTTAGTGGCTTTTGCCCGGCAGCGTTCTGGTAGTACCATGGCTGAGCGCTTGGCCTCGGAGCTTTTAGATGCCAGCAAAGGCGTAGGTGCTACTATTAAGAAGCGCGAAGATACACATCGCATGGCGGAGGCCAACAAAGCGTTTTCTCATTATCGTTGGTAGGACATTGTGTTGGTTGCGGTTTTGCTTTAGCTGTAGTGGTGCTACCTGGTTATCCAATACGTGCCTGTTGCAGGCATGAGTGCTTTGGTTAAACTTGTTGAGAATTGACCTGAGCCGAGCTTACCTGTTGCACCGAGGGAATAGCGGTTATGGCCGTTATAATTCCCTCTGTTGGGATGGGTAGGCGCGGCTCTTCTATGCCATGGGGGAGATGTGGTCAGGGTATGGCGGAAAAGGCACATGTTCTGAAGAATTTACGTAATATTGGGATTATCGCCCATATCGATGCCGGTAAAACGACGACCACCGAGCGCATCCTGTTCTATGCGGGGAAAACGTATCGGTTAGGGAACGTGGATGAAGGTACGACGGTCACTGACTGGATGGAGCAGGAAAGGGAGCGCGGTATTACCATTACATCGGCGGCTATTAGCTGCGAGTGGCAGGGACATCGTATCAATCTTATTGATACACCGGGCCACATTGACTTCACTGCCGAGGTGCAGCGCAGTCTGCGCGTATTGGACGGTGGTGTGGTTGTGTTTGATGCTGTGGCCGGTGTAGAACCGCAATCAGAAACAGTGTGGCGTCAGGCAGACCGTTATAATGTGCCGCGCATTTGCTTCGTGAACAAAATGGATCGCACTGGGGCTGATTACTGGCGTACTGTGGAAATGATTCGTAACCGCCTGGGTGCTCAACCTTTGCCCATTCAGATCCCTATTGGTGCGGAGGATAAGTTCCGCGGTGTAGTGGATCTGATTGAAGAGCAAGGGTGGGTGTTTACCGATGAGCTGGGTGCACACCCGGAACAAGTTGATGTGCCGGAGGGGCTGCGAGCAGCGGTGGAGCATCACCGGGAAGAGTTAGTGGCTGCTATCGCTGAGCACGATGATGATGTGGCTATGAAGTATCTGGAGGGTGAGGAAGTTGCGCCGGATGAGTTGCGTCAGGCATTGCGCAGGCTCACCATTGCTAATGTGTATGTGCCGGTTCTGTGCGGGTCGGCATTGCGCAATAAAGGGGTTCAGCCGTTGTTAGACGCTGTGGTAGATTTCCTGCCCTCGCCGGTGGATGTTCCTCCTGTAGAAGGGATTGATCCCCGTACGGAGGAGATAATTATCCGCTACCCTGATCCCGATGGTCCTTTAGCTGCTTTGATCTTCAAGATTGTGTCGGATCCGTATGTGGGTCGTCTTGCTTATGTGCGTGTGTATTCCGGGCGCCTGCTTAGCGGTTCGATGGTGGAAAACGTGAACAGGCAACGCAAAGAGCGCATTGGCCGTTTATTGCGGATCTACGCCGATAAGCGGGAGGAGATATCCGAGATCCAGGCAGGCGATATTGGTGCTATTATCGGTCTGAAGCAAACTTTCACTGGTGAGACGTTAGCTGATGCTAAGGCACCTATCTCACTGGAATCCATTGAGTTTCCGGAGCCGGTGATTTCCGTGGCAGTGGAGCCGAAGACCAAGGGCGATCAGGAAAAGATGGCCAATGCTTTGCGCCGCTTAGCAGAAGAAGATCCCACTTTCCGAGTGCACGTTGACGACCAGACGGGGCAAACTATCATTTCTGGTATGGGTGAATTGCATCTGGAGGTTCTGGTTGACCGCATGCGGCGAGAGTTTAAGGTGCGCGCTAATGTGGGCCGGCCACGAGTTTCATACCGGGAGACGATTACACGACCTACTCGCGGCGAAGGACGTTTTGTCCGCCAGACGGGGGGAAGAGGCCAATACGGCCATGTGGTGTTGGAGTTGGAGCCCCTGCCGCCCGGCAGCAACAACCAGTTTGAAACCCGAATCGTTGGCGGCTCTGTGCCTTCCGAGTTTTTCAAAGCGGTAAGAATGGGGGTTATGGAAGCACTGGAAGGTGGTGTGATGGCTGGCTATCCCGTGGTCGCCGTCAAGGCGACGTTAGTGGATGGTTCGTACCACGAAGTGGACTCCTCGGAGATGGCGTTCAAGATTGCCGCTTCCATGGCCTTGCGCGATGGCTTCGTGAAAGGCAAACCCGTTTTGTTGGAGCCTATCGTGAAAGTGAATGTTATCGTGCCGGAGCAGTTTCTTGGTGATGTGATCGGCGATGTCAATGCTCGCCGAGGCCAGATTGAGGGCGTAGAACCGCGAGTCGGCGGAGTACAGGAAATTGTCGCCATGGTGCCATTGTCCGAGATGTTTGGCTACGCAACTTCGTTGCGTTCGGCTACTCAGGGGCGAGGTACTTTTAGCATGGAGTTCGACCATTACCAGCCAGTTCCCGATGATGTGGCGAAAAGTTTGCTGTACTAAATAAGAATCTGAACGCTGGCGTTTTTATTTTAACTGCAGAAAAACACAGATTGCACAGATTTTATTTTTGTGTTTTTAATCCGTACAATCTGTGGTAAAGATAGTTAGGTCGAGCCTAAAACTTTAGTTTCGCCAGATTCCAGCAAGAATGTGTGGTAGGTTACAGGAGGCGGAAGTAAGGTGTCACTTTTGTTTTTTGTCCTTCTAAGGGCGCTGTTGTTGTTTAACGCTTACTTGTAAATTTGCCAGAATAGGCAGAGTGGGTATACTAAGAGGGTTTCTGCCTAAGTGGTTATTTGGGCGCTTTGAGCATAGGCATGAATAATCCGAAGCTGGAAAGACGCTGCGGAGGTATGGAACTGGAGCGTCTTTTCCTTTGTCTTACATGACTGGGTGCCGATGAAAGGAGTAAACAGTTAAATGGCCAAGGAGATGTATCATCGGACAAAGCCCCATGCAAATGTGGGGACTATTGGACACATTGACCATGGTAAGACGACGCTAACGGCGGCAATTACCAAGGTATTGGGCTTGAAAGGGTGGGCAGACTTCACTCCTTTCGAGGAGATTGACAAGGCTCCGGAGGAGCGTGAGCGGGGTATTACCATTGCCATTGCGCACGTGGAGTATGAGACGTCGAAGCGGCATTATGCGCATGTAGACTGTCCGGGGCATGCGGACTACATCAAGAACATGATTACTGGGGCGGCACAGATGGATGGTGCTATTCTGGTGGTTGCGGCGCCAGATGGGCCGATGCCGCAGACGCGGGAGCACGTGTTGTTAGCGCGTCAGGTAGAAGTGCCGGCGATAGTGGTATTTTTGAACAAAGTTGACATGATGGATGACGAGGAGCTTTTGGAGCTGGTGGAGATGGAGCTACGAGAGCTTCTGGACAGCTACGGGTTCCCTGGGGACGAGATACCCATCATTCGTGGGAGTGCGTTGCGAGCGTTGCAATCCACGAGCACTGACCCGGATGCGCCGGAGTACAAGTGCATTTGGGAATTGATGGATGCGGTTGACAACTACATACCGACGCCGGTGCGTGAAACCGACAAGCCATTCTTGATGCCGATTGAGGATGTATTTTCTATCAAGGGGCGTGGTACGGTGGTCACCGGGCGAGTGGAGCGGGGTATCATCAATCCGATGGAGGAAGTGGAGATAGTTGGTCTGCATGAGACGCGGAAGACAGTGGCCACGGGGCTGGAGATGTTCCGGAAGACGTTGGATCGTGCTGAAGCTGGGGAGAACGTAGGGGTTCTGTTGCGAGGTGTGGCCCGCAACGAAGTGCAGCGGGGGCAGGTTTTGGCGAAGCCGGGGAGCATCACGCCGCACACTACTTTTATGGGTGAAGTATATGTATTGAAGAAAGAAGAAGGTGGTCGTCATACGCCCTTTTTGAATGGGTATCGGCCGCAGTTTTACATTCGGACGATGGATGTGACCGGGGAGGTATTCTTGCCGGAAGGTGTAGAAATGGTCATGCCTGGAGATAACGTGAACTTGAAGGTGAAGCTGATTGCGCCGGTAGCACTGGAAGAGGGAAGTCACTTCGCTATTCGTGAGGGTGGTCACACCGTGGGTGCCGGTGTCATCACCAAGATTATAGAAT
>WFQT01000337.1 GCA_015486895.1 Anaerolineae bacterium | reverse complement strand
GGCAAAGATTGGCCGCTCTTCCTGGGCCAGCGTGGCGATCCTCTGGGCGACAACGGGATTCGCTACCTGGTGCGCAAGTACGCGCGGCTGGCAGGATTGGAGCATTGCTCCCCACACACTTTACGCCACACTTTCGCCAAGCGGCTGGTGGACGCCGGTGTTAGCCTGGAGAAGGTGGCGGCCCTGCTGGGCCATGAGGACCTGAACACGACCCGCATTTACACGGTGCCATCCCTGGATGATTTGGCCGGCGCGGTGGAGAGGATCGGCTGAAGCAGAAAGGCCACACCTGTTGACACAACCTGTCACCCACCTACGCTTTATTCCTGCTGCCTAGGAGAGCGCTGAAAAAGTGCCCTTCAGTCGAAAATGGCTGCCAAAACATACTGTATATAGTATGTTTTGGCATATTACGTCCATATGCAGTGGTGCGTTCAGTGACTTTCTGACCGAAACAGGGGTTTTTCAGTGGCCTCCTAGCTTAACTAATATGTTAAACTGCTGCATCGTGAAGATCAACGCTCCGAATAACCGGCTGGCAATGGAGCGCAGCGGAATTGCCAGTCCGAGTTGACACAGTCATTGGGCATTGGTTTATTCTTCATCACGATGTTTGTGCTCATCAATTATTCCTTGAGCCTCGCGCTCATAGCTTTCTGCTAAATCTCTCAGCGTAACGGCAAGTCGCTGAAAGCCTGCATTCTCCACATCCTCAGCTTTGCGTCGAAATTGCTCAGCCAGCTCTTTTTCTGGTTTGCCAGTTGGGTCAACCCAATGAGCTCCACGTGAGTTGTATGTCCCTGTCCTGAAACCACTGCGCATATCGTCTGCATTACGATCATTCAAGGCTTTAGCGACAGCTCGGTGTATCCATAATCCATTTGGATCAGATGGAACGTGAATCAATACTTCGCCAATATGAATCATCGCTACTTCCAGGTGCCCAGATTCCACGCAAAGTGTTTTTACACACTGAATCCATTTATTGAAATGCTCTGTGCTAAACGCTCCATCTTCTTGAATCCCTGGAGGTGTTTTCCACTCGCGCAGCAAGCGCCAAGCATTTGTTGCAATAGCCTTTGATTCTTCGGTAGATTCATATGATTTTTGATCCTTTTTCTTCGAGCGATAAATCAGTCGGATTACCTCACAAAAAAACTTCGGATCACGAGTCAGTCTACTTTCGAGAAGCTTAGGAGTCGCTCCGCTATGGCCGTCAAGCAGTGGAAGATATGCCCACTCAACTTTGAAAAGGTCGTCTTGACCAACCGAAGGTTCTGCCTGTAAAAACTTGATTAGTTCAACAATGTGATATGTATCCATAGCATGGATAGGCTCATCGGAAGAAACCGCTGCGAGTAATGCCCGAACACATTGTTTAACCCTAATAGGATGGTTGTCATGGCGCATTCTGTCCAGACAGTTTATTGCTGCATGAGGTCTTCCATATTCGATTAGCTTTTCAACAGCAATCTCAAGGTCGCCATCAGCCTGATAGGGAGTGGCGCTGGTACGAGACCAATATTCTCCTTGGTTTTCTTTAAGCCATCTAGAAGCACGATCCCATGCCCCCTTGGCAAATGGCAGACAAGCCAGGAAGTCGCCCAATTGTTCTGGAGTCCACTCTGATTTATTGATATTATCGGACCATTCCCAGCCTTTGATGTGGTGCCGCTTCCAAATGAATCCATTTACCAAGGCTTTGTGCTTGTTGTAAGGTGTATCGAGAAAACGCGGCAAAAGAGCCTGTTCCAACCCCTTATCCACAATGGCGCCAAGCGCATGTCCCACCTCCCCGGGCGAATCAACGGACTCGGCAAATCGGATGACTCCTTCAACACCATGTTGCTGAAAGATTGCCGTAATGGCCGCTTCCCGCCGCGAATCAAGTCTCTTTCGTTGCTCTTCCCAATTGCCGTTCTCCTCGTAGAGATCAAAGTCGCGATCGGTAAAGAGGTGTTGGTACAGGTTAAATGGATCTGTTGGTGCTAGCCTTTCGCCAACTTTTTCAATTTGAGTGATTAGCTTGTCAGGCAATGCCCATTTTGCGCCAGCGTACCGGCGGTGTTTCTTTGAAAACTTCGTAAGGTGATCCCAAAGCAAAAGCCGTTGATCTTCGGGGAATTCAGAAATAGCCTTCGAGGAGAGGACTTCAATGAGTTGATCAAAAGCTGCTTTTGGCAGATTACCAAAATGATCAATCAATTCAGAAAGCCGAACGGTATCGTACCCAGCAGCACGAACTGCAAGCTCAGCATAATAAGACACCTGTTGCCAGTATTCCTGCCGTGTTACGCCTTTATTCCAGTCATCGAAGATGGTCTTCCGCCATTTTGGCTTGTATGTTCCGGAAGAGACCTGGTGCTGCCCAGGTAGGAGCTGAATGATCAGTTTCCAGGCGATATCTGGCCACTCTCTGAGAAGTATCTGAACCGCAACCTTACGCTTATCGATAGACGCAAGAGTTTGAGGCAGCCAGGGAAGCAGAATGTCTCTCAAAGAATTGGCAGGGCGGTTCACCCACTGTCCACCCGGATCATGGCTGGCAAGTTCGCCAAGCACAACACATACTCTAACAAGATATTGTTCATCCCAAGCTAAACCTTCCAGAGCCCAGAGCAGACCTGTTAGATAGTTTCTGCCAAAGACGCCATTGCCTTCCTCGGCAAAAAGCCTATCAAAAGGACATGGTGACTGGCGCAACGCTTTCTCAACCGCACTAAGGAATTCAGCGGGAGCAGCTTCGGCCAGTATGGGCAATAAATCGTTAAGGCTGCCCCACAAAACCCAGTCAGCCACAGTAAGAAGTTCACCAATCGCCAGTACGCAAATTGATTTTGCTTTTCCTTGTGAACAGTGGCTACAGGCATCGGGCTGGCTCCCCAGAATAGCCAGCCCCTCAGCAATTCCTTGTCGTAAAACGCTGGAATGGCTCAACACTTTCCCATGGATACTGGCGGCGTACCGCTCTTCGGCTGGAAGTTCGAAAGCAGGGTCAGCCTCTTTTAGTACGGCGACAGCAAGAGACTTAAAAGTATCAAGGTCCTGATCTAGGATACGCGACCCAAGCAAGTCCCAAAGCTCAACTCGATTTGAGACCTTCCAAACATTGTTTTTTAGCGACAAGGGGCTGTCAGGGTCGTGCAATATTTCTTGCGCCTTCTGCAGCCAGACATCGTAGCCGATACCAAGAAACTTGGTAATCACTTCAATGTCGCTCTTGCTCTTTTCATTCCAAGCGCCAATAAGAACCGCAAATGCCAAATAGGTGGCGTCTGGACGTTGTGTCCAATCTGTTCTCGATACCTCTTGAGATACCAAAAGCTCCTTGGGCATTTCCGTAACAGCCTTTTGCTTGAAGGCTTCCAAGAAGTCTTCAGGTAGACTGTCAGGCGTGATGGTTCCGGCATCCTGATTCCATGTCTGTACGACATCAACGGCTCTGGACCAAACCATCTTTGAGCCCTGCAGTTGGAACTGGGATATATGGGAGTGCAGGAGAGAAAGGGAAACACCACATTCATTTCCAAGATCGTAGCCGAGCAAGTAAAAATGCCTCAGGAAACTAATTAGTTCATCTTCTGAAACTTCGTTTCCGCTGTTTGCTTCCTTCAGGTGGTCTCGAATCACCTGAAGTTTTTCGTTAGCATTGGACGGACTGAAATTCGCCCGCTCAACCTTTCGAAGAAACTCATCTACACTGTTTGTATGCCTCGCTTGGTTCAGTAGCCACTGGATAGTGTGTCCATCGATGGCGCTGAGTGGACCTGTAATTAGAGCGATAGCATCCTTTTCTTTGGTAAAAACCTTGGGATTATTGAAATCGTTCCATGCGGCTTGAATTACTTCACGTAGCAAAGCGTTACTTTTAGTGAATGCAATCGAATGCTTTATCTGTCCAAGCAGCTTTCTCCGTTCTTTATTCTCTGGATTTTCAACAACTACAATGATATCATCTGTATCAAAGCCATCAATCTTGCCTTGAAGTTTTATCTCTGCAATCGGCCAACACGGCAGACATGGCGCATACCCGCCGGTGAGCATCAAAATCACAAAAGATGCCTGAACGTGGGCTTCAAAATGTGCGCCACCACCTCCGGTTGAAAATGGGTTACTGAGTTTCTTTTCTTCTGCCATGTATGTCCGCCCTCTTATTTTATGCCCAATTATTGCTATCCGGACATATTTCAGACAAAATCCACCTCGAAAGTGCTATGTGACACAAATACAGATACTATCCCAGATCAGCCACGGATAACAAGCGCATCATCCGTCAGTAAATCTGTGTTACTCGACAATAGACCAAG
This sequence comes from Anaerolineae bacterium, assembly GCA_015486895.1. Taxonomy (GTDB): domain Bacteria; phylum Chloroflexota; class Anaerolineae; order JAADDB01; family JAADDB01; genus S014-12. Next base: position 2,379 of record WFQT01000337.1, on the reverse strand, counting down.
CACCCACCGCCCCAGGAACAGAACCGGGGTGCCCCACAATCCTGCCACGTAGCAGGCAGGGGCGACAAAAAAGCAAAGCCCGCCGGATCGGCCTGACCACGGCGGGCGTATGTGCTCAGTTAGGCCTTGCCGGGGCGGTGCCATCACGCCGGTTGCTGCCTCGCCGGTTTCGGGGCCGGGCGAGGTTTTTCTTCCCTGTTAAAATAAGTGTTTTCACAGTTTCTGACAAGTCCTGCCAATGTGCACCCCAATTGATCTACCCATAGCCGGGTAATGTGTGGCTTCCGCCTTGGGTGGACCATCTTTGGAAAAGGACATTGCCCATCCTTGCCAAGATCTTAATCTTCTTCAGATGGTTCGTTTTGCCATACTCGCCTTGTTGCGTCCACAGTACAAGAAAATTAAGTTAGCCCGATCGCCTTCACTGCGGCGGTGAGTGGATCATTGTAGAAAATCGGATCCACTTTCTCGAGTACGTCCGGCGGAATGGCAGGCAGGTGCCGGGCGTTAGCCATCGGGAGCAGTACCCGTCGCGCCCCATTTTCCATAGCAATCTGCAACGGCTCAAGCAGCGAGCGTACAGGCCGGATATTTCCCTGAATCGTCATCTCGCCCAGAACAACCATACTGGGTTGAACCGATTTGCCTTTGAGCAGCGAATACAAGGCTACGAATCCAGCGACGCCTACCTCGCTACCCTCCTTTTCACTCATAAGATCCACGACCTGGATGTGGAAGTTGTAGCTACTCACATCCTTCTCGATGCTCAAAACCCGTTTGTTTGCTGTAAGGTAGTGAAAAGCTGTCAGAATAGACTCTTTCATAGAGCGATCGTGGGTGCCAGTGACATAGAGTTTTCCTGTGCCCGGCACCTTGCTGACCTCGATACGATGCAGGGCTACTTTTTCACCGTCGGTGAGCGCCGCCGTGTAAACGGTCCCCGGAGGAAGAGGATCGCCGGAGATCAATCCCTGACCAGTTTCCTCGGGTACGCCTACGAAGAACTCCTCTCGGGTCTCATTATCTATGTAAGAAAACGAAGTCTGGAAATACTCGAAAGCCCCCATTCGCTTCAACTGCTCTTTGACCCTGCGCCTGCCCTCCATGGCGAACCGCAGGTAGCGCTCCAGTTCCTCCCTGGTGAAATCCTCATTGGGATGTAGGAGCTTCAAGTAGGCAGAAACCATCTTGCGCACAGCTTTGACATCGCGAGCATTCAGATGGCTGCCGAACGAGAAATGGCGGTTTATTACATCAGTGTAGTTGAATTTGCGTAGCACGTGCATCGCCTCGGCAAAGTAATCCACGACGAAGCCGTAATGTGTGGTGAACATTTCTGGCTGCAGTTTGGGCACCTCCCAGCCGGGGATGTAATGATGAATACGGTCCAGCAGCGCCATGTCCTGCATTTCCTCCGGGAACGGTTGAAACAGGTGCCCTGTGCGCATGAGCATCTCCAAGGGAACATTGATGTTCCCCAAGAACACGATACCTGCCTCGGCAATGAGTTCCTCCCGTCCGCGGCTGAAAGAGCCGGATTCCATGTAATCTTTCAGGATTTGCAACGCCGTGGTGTCGTTGAAACGCACCCCAGCCACCTCATCGAAGGCCACAGTATCCCACAATCCCACGAGACCGATGCGATGGGTGGCCATATTGTAGAACATGTTGGCCACGGTCGTTTTGCCACCGGAAACCAGAATGGCATAAGGGGTAACCTCCCGGTAGACGAAAGACTTGCCAGTACCACGCGGTCCCAACTCGACGATGTTCACGTTGCGCTCCGCCATGGGCGCTAAACGGGTGAGGATGTGCATCTTTAGCCGCCAGTCCATACCCGTGGGCTCTAGCCCCACAGACCGGATGAGCAGGTCCATCCATTCGTCTGTTGTGAAATCGGCCCGGCGACGACGGTAATCCTCCAGATCGAAAGACGCCAGTTGGATGGGCTTAAGTTCTCGGATGAGGAAGGGACGAATCACGCCTCCAGCCTGCTCTTCAGGCACGTACTCCAACTTTACCTCGGCCCAGACACCGCCTTCCAACAAACGCTCGTACTCGCGGACGTAGCGCCCCGGGACGTGCACATACTGATGGTTGAAATTCACCAGTTCAGCCCAGTATTTGTCCTGGGTCTCCAGCAGGCGCACCTTGACCTTGTCGATGATGCTATAGTTTCCCCTTTCCTTGACCAATGCCTGTACTTTGTTGGCCTCATCTGGGCGCACGAACTGTTGCGCCAGGGTGGTATTCACCAAGTGTAACCCAGACTCGATCGCAACGGGATCATCAGTAGCGCAGTACTGGCCCAATAGAAACTCAAGAACGTAAACCGGAACGTTTGCCCCCACTTTTACCTGTCGCACCAGGTCTTTGCGC
>WFQT01000336.1 GCA_015486895.1 Anaerolineae bacterium | reverse complement strand
TTACTGACGGTGGTGGTTCCTGCCGGCTGTGAGACGCCGTCCAGATAGGATAGCTCGGCAGCTTTCTCACTGCCGCCTTGAGCGTCATAGGTGAGCTGCCAGGTATCGCTGCCGCGATCCAAGTAGATGATGCTGATGGTCACTGGTTGAGTGCTGCTCAAGTTGTAAAGGTAGCGGTCATCGATCTTGAAGAACATGCTTGTGTTGCCGTTACCCTGGTCAGTGCGCCGGGCGACCCATGACTCGCGCGTGGCCGGCAGGTCGGAGTCGTAAGGTGGCGGACTGTAAACGCCGTCTAAGGAAGTGATGCTGGAATCGTTAGTGACGGCGACAGTGTGACCGCCGGAGATGGAATCGTCTTGCTCTAACCACATTTTGTAGTTACCCGGCTGGTAAAAATAGGGGCCAGGGTCGGGGTTGTTGGCCCAACAGGGTTGCCATGGCGCGCGGTGCGCTCGCATAGCAACCCAGACACTGGGTGTGTTGTAAACAGTTTTACCCAGGTAACGGTTGGCCCAGTGGAAGATGGCGTAGTTATCGTAATAATACTGTCCGTAAGGAGGCGTGACGTTCTGGACAAAAAGGTCTATATTGAGGCGCAATACATCGGAATGCTTGTCCAAGCCGTTCAAAATTCCCCAGTACACCTGGTCGAAGTTAGTGCAGTGATTGTAGGGACCGAGCATGTAGGCGTAAGTTTCAAATGCGATTGGAACTTCATCACCGCGGTCGAGGAGTTGGTCGTATTTCCCTGTCCACGCCAAACTATCGCTGCGGCCGTTCATAACGATAGCATTTTCATCATCAGGGTAGAGGCCGTTGAAAGAGAGTCCAACGCCGTGGTCGGCGGCGTAATTGGCAATATCCCGCCGTTCTCGCGCCGACTTGAAATAAGGTGCCATCTGGTTAAAAAGTTGTACCGATCCGCCGGCAAACGCGTTAACATACATGTTAATGATTTGGTCAGCAGTACTAATCCAGAGGTCGGATGTCAACCCGGCGGTTTCTAAATCATCGACATCAGCACCGTCGCAAGGAGCGTTCTCCCCGTAACGGCCGACGCCGGTGGCAACCCAAGCCAGCCGGGAATCATTCTTGAATGCTGCCCCCAAGGCATTGACGAAGTTTTGGTAAGGTGTTTGGTAAGCGCTATCCCAGTACTTAGGAATCGGCCAGGGGTCATCCGCTGCGCCATCGCCGTCTAAATCTTTCCAGACGATGATGACAGCATCGCCACTGCGCATGTAAGGAGGGCTAGCGTTGATACCGCCACAACAACCGCCGTTATAGGTGCTGATAGCGATGGCTCCTTTTTTCCCTTTGGAGGCTTCTTGAGATAGCCAGTCATTGATAGGTGTAAAATCGTAAACGCCGGCAGATGGTTCTAACTCGGACCAGTTGAAAGTCCGCAAACCGCCCACAAGGCCGAAAGGTTCACGGTCAAAGTTGCGGTAATCGGACGCCATGTAAATGCCGGGTGTGAAACCGGATGGAGATATGTCTGCTGCTTGCGGCCTTGCGGGGTACAGGTTATCAGCCTGACTTGCTATAGGCCTGATCAGAAAGACACACGAGATAAAAGCGATGCTGTAAAAAAGCGCTTTTTTTATGTGCATTTCTTCATTTACCTTTCTTTGAAGCTTTGCCAAGTCCATTTGCTAGACCGTTAAGGAGGTGCAAGCAATTAGTATTATCTTACCGGCGAAATTCTTGTACACGGTGCCAGAAAGTGAGCCACAGGTTGCCCGAATTACACAGATTGGATAAACCAAAAAATCCGTGAAAATCTGTTCAACCCGTGATTTGGCTTTTTTTGGTCCTGGCTCGGCCAAGTTAGGGGGTTGGTGACAGCCCCCTTTCTTTTTAAGACGAGGATAGCGTAAAAATGTCATGGGCTGAAGATAAAAACCTTTGGGAAAGATTCGCTGACGACACAGCCAGCGGGTAGCTTACCCTGAATGTGGATGGCCAGTTATCTCTGGCTCATCCGGCTCCGTCGCCGCTGAGCAAGGCTGGGATCGTGCGCAGGATGATTTCCATGTCTAACCAGAAGGAGGCATTTTCGATATATTGGATATCTAATTCGGCAATTTCGTCGAAGCGCAAGCGACTTCGTCCCCGCACCTGGGAGAGACCGGTGAGGCCGGGTAGAGCAGCCAAACGGCGTTTGTGCCATTCTTTGTAGAATTCCAGCTCGTAGTCCATATTGGGTCGGGGGCCGACCAAGCTCATTTCCCCTTTGATGACGTTGATGAGTTGAGGCAATTCGTCCAGGCTGGCTTTGCGCAGGAATTGCCCCACGCGAGTGATGCTATTCCGATCCCCGGGGGGTTTGAAGATTAACCTGCCGTGGCCGTTATCGGTGGCCGGGTAGCGGCCATTAATGAACTCTTGAGCAAACTTCCGGTGTTCCGCTGTGTGATCTTGATCGTTGTACATGGAGCGGAACTTGTAGAAAGAGAATACTTTGCCGTCACGGCCTAATCGTCTTTGCACGTAAAGCACCGGCCCGGGCGAGTCTAATTTGATAGCGAGAGCAATGAAGAGGAGAAAAGGAGACAGAATAATAATGGCGGCGACTGCAAGAACAATATCAAGGACCCGCTTCATGTGACGGGAATAGAGGCCAGGCTGACTTCTAAGGGACGGTATTGTTGTGATGACGAGCGGGATGTTGCGGTGAAAGTTTCTTTGTTGTTTCCATGTAGGCACTTCTATGCTGTTGATCATCGGTCCCCTCGGTTGTCAAGAAAGAGCTTTAAGCGACGTTTTTGCCGGTTGTTATTTACAGCTAATAGCATAACCAGCAATCATGGTAGGCTCATGAATAGCGCTTATCTTTATGGTAACAATTCCTTCAGATTATGCCATATGTCTTTCTGTTTATAAAAATTTTAGCGTGTTGCCGGCTCTTTGCGGCCTTCACTTGCTCAGCACATCTCATGACGAGATCAATGACGAAAAGTTATGATGTTTAAGGGGAAATGTAAGGGAGGTAGCGAACGGTAAGCCACGGGTGCCGGGGTAAGCTCAGGTGTTCCCGCGAGGCGAGACGGTACTCTACTTGCCCTCCATTGGTGGCCTGTAGGAGGAGGCCGAAATTATTATCTGGATCGCGCTGCCAGGCGTAGAAAGCCTTAGTAATGTCGATATGCACCCAATCTTCATCGCTTGTTAGCGTCGCCGTTGCTGCTGGCACGTAGAAATGATCCATCATCGGGTCATTGGCCCCTAACACTCCCCAAAAGGCGCTATTCATCGCTTTGCGCCAGGTAGCTTCACGTTCTCGCCAGGGGCGTAGCAGTTGGTAGAGAGTAATGGTCATTGGGTTGCTGTTGCTGCGGTAGATGATGTTGATCGAGAGGGTGGCGCTTAAGATTTTTGTGTCTTCGGGAAAAGGTTGCATGTCGAAGTAGATGAGTCCAGACATGATCCCCGGTGAGCGCAAGGAAAGCCATTGGGCTTGGCCGTAGTTCTTATCCATAACCCACTTACTGATGTAAGTGTCACGAGTTCCGCTGTAGCCGTTAACGCCGTCTTGCAGAATGACTGTCACCGGCGGTGGGGTTGGCCCCGGCACTACTTTTAACAGCGTAGGAAGGTAAGCTTCCCAATGG
>WFQT01000335.1 GCA_015486895.1 Anaerolineae bacterium | reverse complement strand
GCAGCAAGTTGGCTTCTTGGTTGTATCAGAGCTGTTCCTTACCGAAACGGCCAAGATGGCAGATGTTGTGCTCCCGGCGGCCAATTACGTAGAGGGCGATGGTACGTTTACGAACCTGGAGCGGCGGGTGCAACGGGCGCCGAAAGCGGTGCGTGCTCCGGGCCAGGCAGCTCCCGATTGGCTCATTTTGACCCACTTAGCGCAGTATTGGCCGTTGCCCGAGCCAGCAAGCGGTGGTTCCCAGAAGAAACAGCGTTCTTCAGGCAAGCTGCCAGTGGCGTGGGCATATTCTTCGCCGCAGGACGTGCTGCAGGAGATTACTCGTGTTGTTCCCATGTACGATGGCTTGACCTGGGATGCGTTAGGAGAAGCTGGCCGCCAATGGCCGGCGGATGCCCTGCCGGTGGCGAAGCGCTTCCAGCCGGTGATGTTGTCTACAGATTCTCACAATGGCTACCCCTACTGGTTGCTCACCGAGCGGGTGCTTTACGATTCCGGCTTGCTTTTCCGTACCACTGCGCAGGGGCGGAATCTTATTGTTGCGCCCGCTGTGCATATGCACCCGGCAGATTTAGCGGCGACGAAGTTTGCCGAGGGGGAACAGGTGAAAGTCACGTCGCCGCATGGAATGGTGGTGCTGCCGCTGTTGGCGGATGAAACAGTGCGTCGGGGAACGCTTTTTGTACCCTTAAGTGTGGACGGTGCCCCGGCCGAGCGGTTAATGGCAGGAGGTTACGGCCCCGTGCCGGTCCGGCTGGAAGGAAATGGGGAAGGTTGATCTGCCGTTGTTCTGACGGTGTACCTTCTTGAACAGGCGTTACCTTTGTAACGAACTGGACTCTGGCGTTTTTATTTTAGCCACAGAAAAACACAGAATTTCACAGATTTGAGTCGAGAAGCAAGGAAAAAATCTGTGTTAATCAGTGTCATCTGTGGTAAAGAGTGCCAATCACAGATGGTATAGATTTTATTGTTGCGTTTTTAATCCGTGCAATCTGTGTAATCTGTGGTAAAGATAGCTTAGTTGAGCCTAAAACGTCATTTTTGCCAGATTCCAGTAATGAACACAAGTGGATGGGTAGCTTATGGATTGGACCTATTTGCTGATTGTGACCGTTGAGATTATATTTGTCATTGTAGCCTTGCTGGGTGGCTTTGCCTACATGACTTTAGTGGAGCGCAAGGTGATCGGCCGTTTTCAGTTACGCATTGGGCCGAACCAGGCGGGGCCATATGCATTGTTGCAACCTATCGCCGACGCGGTCAAGATGATCTTTAAAGAAGAGATCATCGTGAGTAACGCCGACAAGGTGGTATACATGCTGGCCCCGGCGATTTCTGTTGGTTTCGCTCTGTCTGCTTTTGCGGTGGTGCCTTTTGGGCCGGCAGTGCATCTCTTCGGCCGGGAAATTCCTTTGCAGATTGCCGATGTGAATATCGGCGTGCTTTACATTCTAGCTATGGGCGGCATTGGGACTTACGGCCTGGTGTTGGCTGGTTGGTCTAGCGGTAACAATTATTCTTTGTTAGGCGCTATGCGGACGACAGCCCAGATGGTAAGTTATGAGCTGCCTATGGGTATCTTCGTGGCCAGCGTGGTGCTGGGTGCCGGCACATTGACGTTGAACGGCATCATGAGCGTACAGCGCCCCTGGTATATGTGGCTTTGGCTCTGGGTGGCTTTCCCGTTTTATTTTACGGTGATGCTGGCGGAGACGAATCGTTCTCCTTTTGATTTCCCTGAGACGGAAAATGAACTTATTTCTGGTTTTCAAACAGAATACGGGGGCATCAAATTCGCTCTCTTCTTCATGGCGGAATATATCAACATGATTACCGCTGCCGCAGTGATGACGGTGGTCTTTTTCGGCGGCTGGAGAGGGCCCTTGGCTGCTCAATTTCCACTCTTAGGGATCTTTTATTTTGTGCTGAAGACGTTCATCATTTTGTTGCTTTTCTTATGGGTGCGAGCCAGTTTCCCTCGTTTGCGCTATGATCAGCTCATGTCCTTTTCTTGGAAATTGATGCTACCCATTTCGTTGATCTATTTAGCTGGCACGGCTGTTTTAGTCGTGCTGGTTTGAGAAGGGGGAGATTTCCGATGTCCGGTTTGAAAGAGCTTGTTGAGGGCACAAAACAGCTTGCTCAGGCAATGGAGGTGACTTTTAAGGAGGCTGTCCAGCCACCATTGACGGTGGAGTCACCTGTGGAGCCCATCGCTATTTATCCCCGCTTTCGTGGTCGTCATGAATTACGGCGTTATGAGAACGGCATGGAGCGTTGTGTCGGTTGTAGTTTGTGTGAGGCGGCATGTCCCACGGGGGCCATCCACGTGGAGGCAGCGGAGAACACGGAGGAAGAACGCCATTCGCCCGGGGAACGCTATGCAAAAGTGTATGAAGTCAACCTGCTGCGTTGCATACTCTGCGGGGATTGCACTCGCGCTTGCCCGACCGAGGCTATTGTGCTGGGGCATAATTATGCCTTGGCGAATTACCAACGCCAGGACTTCATTTTAACGAAAGAAGACTTGTTGAATCCGCCGGAGCCGAATGTGATCGTCCGGGTGAAGGAGTAACAGCAATGGAATTAGTCTTATTCCTCATTTTCGGCTTCTTGGCTCTTGTCGGCTCCTTGGGCGTCATCCTGAGTCGCAACGTAGTGCATAGTGCCCTTTTCCTCTTGCTTAATTTCCTGATGCTAGGCTTGCTCTACTTGGTGTTAGGGGCACAGTTCCTGGCGGTTTCGCAGTTTATCGTCTACGCTGGAGCCATTGTCGTTCTGTTCTTGTTCGTGATCATGCTCATCGGCAGTGAGTCGGTTGGGGACTTCGTGTCGAAAGGGCGGCGTGTGGCCGCATATTTGGGTATGTTCCTGGCGCTGTTCTTCTTTGCCGGGCTGGCTTACGCCGTGGGGGTCAGGGTGTTCCTGCCGCCACAGGGCGCGCCGGGGTTCGGGGCTATTGAGTCAGTGGGCAAGCTGCTTTTCACAGAGTTTTTGGTGCCTTTTGAGTTGGTTTCTATCTTGTTGTTGGTTGCCATGGTCGGTGCCATTGCCTTGGCCCACCAGGTGTGGCCTGCGCCTAGCCGCGAGCCGAAAGAATAAGGAGGAGCTCATGGTACCGACTTCATATTACCTCATTCTGTCGGCGCTGGTGTTCACAATTGGGGTGATCGGTGTACTGGTACGACGCAATGCGCTGGTGATTTTCATGTCTGTGGAAATGATGATGAACGCCGTTAATTTGACTTTAGTAGCTTTGGCCCGCCAACTTGGCTCTTTGGACGGACAGGTGTTTGTCTTTATAGTGATGGCTGTGGCCGCGGCGGAGGTCGCTATTGGGCTGGCCATCGTGATGGAGATTGTGCGGCACCGGGATACTACCAATGTGGACGAATTGGATTTATTGAAGTGGTAAGCTGTTGCAACTCGCTCTATGTGGGAAGGCAGTTATAACTTGTGGGCGGGAAACAGTTGTTGAAGAAGTACTTTGGCGTCGAGAACTCGTTTGGGTCTGCGGGCGGGTGAGTTGTTGCAGTTGCAGATGATAAAGTCAACGTTAGGGTGAGATTATATGCTCAATTATGCCTGGCTAATTTTGGTGTTCCCCGTTTTGGGGCTGCTGTTAAACTTAGCTTTTGGACGCCGGTTGAGCGACCGGACCATCGGCTGGATTGCTTCCAGCGCGGTGTTCCTGTCGTTTCTGGTGGCGGTGGGCCTCTTTTTCACTTTGTTAGGGATGCCCGTCGAGGGGCGCCAACATGAGCTGATGCTTTGGCAATGGATACATGTTGACCTCTTCCGGGCCGATGTGAAAATACTCGTTGATCCTCTGTCGGTAACCATGGGACTTATCGTTACTGGGGTTGGTTTCCTGATCCATGTATACTCTATTGGCTACATGGAAGGGGACAAGCGGGTTCAGCGGTTCTTTGTCTTCATGAATTTCTTTATCTTCATGATGCTAACCCTGGTTTTTGCCAACAATTTTGTCCTCCTTTACGTGGGATGGGAAGGGGTCGGCTTATCGTCTTATCTCTTAATCGGTTTCTGGTTTGAAAAGCCTATCGCCGCCGAGGCCGGCAAAAAGGCGTTCTTAGTCAACCGCGTTGGCGATTTTGGCATGGCGTTAGCCATCATGTGGATCTTTAAGTTGAGCGGTCGGCTTTCCTTCTTGGACATTGCGGCTAACACTCAGGCGATTGCACCAGCGGCTACCGGGATTGCCTTGTTGTTGCTCTTAGCGGTGACCGGCAAGTCGGCGCAAATTCCGCTTTACATCTGGTTACCGGATGCCATGGAAGGTCCAACGCCGGTCTCAGCGTTAATCCATGCCGCGACTATGGTGACTGCCGGCGTTTACCTTGTCGCCCGTACTTTCGCTATTTTCCTTCTCTCGCCTGTTGCCATGACATGGGTAGCAACGATCGGCGTGGTGACGGCATTCTTCGCCGCGACCATGGCGTTAGCGCAGGTGGATTTGAAACGGATTTTGGCATATTCGACCATCTCGCAGATTGGCTACATGGTGTTAGGCGTTGGCGTTGGGGCTTTCAGTGCCGGCATTTTTCATCTGATGACCCACGCTTTTTTCAAGGCGCTGCTTTTCTTGGCTGCCGGTAGTGTCATGCACGCCTTACATGGCGAGCTGGATATCCGTAAAATGGGCGGGCTGCGGGAGAAGATGCCGCAAACTTTCTGGACATTCCTCATTGGTGCTGCAGCACTGGCAGGGTTCCCGCTTTTCTCCGGTTTCTTCTCTAAAGATGAAATCTTATGGCATGCCTGGCAGCATGCGCATTGGATGTGGGCGTTGGGCTTGCTTACCGCTTTCATGACGGCGTATTATTCTTTCCGGGCGGTGATTGTGCCTTTCTTGGGCAAGCCTCGGGATAAATACCTGTTCTCCCATGCTCACGAGGCGCCACCGGTGATGACAATACCCCTCTGGCTCTTGGCTATGGGGGCACTCTTGGGCGGCTTCTTAGGTTTGCCTCACGCTTCCCTCTTTGGGAAATGGTTGGAGCCTGTGTTCGCATCGGCACACGTTGGGGAAGGAGCTGCCAGTGGTAACTTAGAATTGATCTTCATGGGGATTTCCTCTTTAGTGGTCTTAGCCGGCATTGGCTTAGCCTATTACGCCTATATGGTGGATACGGAGTTCCCCAATCGTTTCCGGAAGTCATTGGGTTTCATCGATGGCTTGGTACAGCACAAATGGTATGTTGATGAGCTGTACATGGCCGTGATTGTGCATCCTCTTTGGGAGTTGGCTGGGTGGTTTGCTAAGTTCTTTGACCCCAAGGTGATCGACGGCACTGTGAACGGCTTAGCTTGGGTCACCGACGAAGTGGGCGGTGGTGTTCGTAAGTTGCAAACTGGACTTGTCGGTTGGTACGTATTTTCGTTGTTCGTTGGGGCGGTCTTGTTGCTTGGATACTTCATGTTGGTCTGGTAGCCTGCAAGATTAGGTTGGAGTGGATTTAGGAATGAGCTTAAATGCCATGCCGTTACTTTCTATTATAGCTTTTCTACCCATCATTGGGTCGGTCATTTTGCTTCTCCTGCCGGGGGAACGGGCCCAGAAGTGGTGGTCGTTGCTGATCACAACGATTACGTTTCTCCTCTCGTTATTGCTTTTCGTTTACTGGCACAATGGCGAGGCCGGTTTCCAGTTTGTGGAGCGCTTTGCCTGGATTCCACAACTGGGAATTGACTATCACTTAGGGGTGGACGGTATCAGCCTGTTTTTGGTTCTGTTGACGACTTTCCTGGGCCCATTGACGATCCTCTTTTCTTGGGATATTGAAGACCGCCTGAAAACTTACCTCTTTTTGATGCTGTTGCAAGAGGGTGGGGTGATCGGCGTTTTTGTTTCCTTGGATTTAGTATTGTTCTACCTTTTCTGGGAATTGACGTTGATCCCTATGTATTTCCTCATTGGCGTCTGGGGTGGGCCGAACCGAGTTTACGCAGCGGTTAAGTTCTTTATCTACACCATGGCCGGAAGCACATTGATGCTGGTCGCAATTCTGGCCCTGCGCTACTTCTACGGCAGTTTTGATTTCGTCGATCTGTTGCAGAAAGGAACACTTCCTGCAACAGCGCAAATGCTCTTCTTTGCCGCTTTCGCCCTCGCTTTTGCCATCAAAGTACCGCTCTTCCCGTTCCACACCTGGTTGCCCGACGCCCATGTGCAGGCGCCTACAGCCGGCTCTGTTATCTTGGCCGGCGTCTTGCTGAAAATGGGCACCTATGGCTTGGTGCGATTTTGTTTGCCGCTCTTCCCCGCGGCGACAGTACGCATGGTGCCGCTATTGATGATTTTGGCAATTATCGGAATTCTCTACGGTGCCTTGGTGGCGCTGCGCCAGCAGGATTTGAAGAGTTTAGTGGCTTATTCTTCTATTGCCCATTTGGGGTTCGTAGTATTGGGGATATTTGCCCTGAATCCGGAAGGGATTAGCGGGGCAGTGCTACAAATGTTTAATCACGGTGTGAGCACTGGCGGCTTGTTCTTCCTGGTAGGCATGATTTACCATCGCCGGCATAGCCGTATGCTGGATGACTTCGGCGGTCTGTGGGCTCAGTTGCCTGTTTTTGGTGCTTTCTTCTTGGTAATTATGCTGAGTTCAGTGGGGTTGCCCGGCTTGAACGGCTTTGTGGGCGAGTTCAATATCCTGGTGGGAGCTTTCCAGGCCAGTCGCATTGCTGCCGTGTTTGCCACTGTCGGGATCATCTTGGCGGCTTGGTACTTATTGTATGCTTTCCGCCGTGTGATGCACGGACCGTTGGATAAGCCAGAGAACAAGGTGCTGCCGGATTTGAACGCGCGCGAGATTATCATTCTTGCCTCGCTGGTGGTTGTTATTCTGTTGGTTGGTCTTTTCCCGAATATTTTCTTCGACAAGATTAATCCTTCAGTTCTAAATTTGGTCCATTTCGTTAAAATCCATGCGGCGCCGGCCCTGGTAACGCCGCTGTCGACGCAATAACGATTATTTGAGTCCCGGGAGGACGAGTAGGACGCATGACCATTACAATGCCTTCTGTGAGTTTAATGCCTTATCTGCCGGAGATTATTCTGTTGGTAACAGCGCTGCTTGTCTTGCTGGTAGATACTGTGTGGGGCGACAAGCGGTGGTTGGTCTGGCTGGCTTTTCTGGGCACGTTAGTGTCCGGGGTCGCTGTTTGGTGGCTGGCCCAGGGGCCGACTTTGCAGCTCCAGGATATGCTGACGGCGGATGCCTACGCCTTATTTATTGATATGGTGGTCTTGATTGTCGCGGCTATTTCCCTATTGTTGGCCTATGACTGGCTCATAGAGCATAATGAGCAACAAGGGGAATACGTAGCATTGTTGCTTTTTGCTACTGTGGGTATGATGACGATGGGAGCGGCGATCAATGTGGTGACTATTTTTGTCGCTTTGGAGATACTCTCTCTGTCCCTTTACATTTTAACGGGCTTTGCCAGGGAGCGACTAACCTCTGGTGAGGCGGCATTGAAGTATTTCCTCTTGGGTGCGTTTGCTTCTGCTTTTTTCCTCTACGGTGCTGCTTTGCTCTACGGCAGTAGCGGCCACCTGGATTTGATCGGCATCGGTCAAAACTTGGGAACCGGTGGCTTGATGGCTGGGGCTGGGGTGGCGCTACTTTTGGTTGGCTTTTCCTTCAAAGTTGCTTTAGCGCCATTCCACATGTGGACTCCGGATGTGTACCAGGGTGCTCCCACTTCGGTGAGCGCTTTCATGTCTGTGGGCGCTAAAGCTGCCGGTTTTGCTGCTTTCCTTCGCTTTTTCCAGGTTGCCTTGGCCGGCTCGTATGCGCAGTGGGGACCGGCGTTAGCTGCTTTAGCCGTGTTGACTATGACCTGGGGTAACCTGGCGGCGTTGCGGCAGGAGAGCTTGAAGCGATTGTTGGCTTATTCCAGCATTGCCCATGCCGGCTATGCTCTGGTGGGGCTGGCGGCGGGGAATTCGCTGGGCAGCAGCGGCTTGCTGTTCTACCTGTTGGCTTACGCTTTCATGAATTTAGGGGCTTTCGGTGTAGCTATCATGCTGGAAAAGCCGGGCAGCGGCGATGTTATGATGTCCTCCCTGCGCGGTACTTCCCGGCAGCACCCTCTGCTGGCTGCTACCATGGCGGTGTTTATGTTTAGCCTGGCTGGTGTGCCGCCTTTGGCCGGTTTCTTTGGCAAGTTGTATGTTTTCGGAGCCGCGGTGGAAGCGAACATGGCTTGGTTGGCTATTGTTGGTGTTATCAACAGTGCTCTTTCCGCTTACTACTATTTGCGGGTTACTGTTCTAATGTATATGCGAGATGAAGAGGCTGGGGAAGAAGAAGTTGCCGTGTCCAAACCGCCTGTGTTGGTTTTTGCTCTGGTGGTGGCACTTTTCTTCGTGGTTATTGTGGGCCTTTGGCCAAGTGTGTGGATGCAGATGGCGCAGCAGGCTGCTTTGATTTTCGGTTAGCCGGGGATACTTGTTCCATGGTATTATAGCCCCTGTCTCTTATACACATCTC
>WFQT01000334.1 GCA_015486895.1 Anaerolineae bacterium | reverse complement strand
CCGGGAATGGTCGCGGCTGCCGGAACCACTTTAACGGGTAACGGCCATTGAGAAGGGAACGCTGCACCCGGTAAGGTGGCGGGAAGAAATCGAACAGGACTTGCCAGAAGCCGGGGAAGCGGAAAGCGCCATCCTGGTGCTGGCCATTGCCGTAAACCAATCGTGGCCCTACCGCACCGGCCTTAGGTACCTCCATCAATGTTTGCCAGAGGCGGGCCGGGGAATCATCGACAATCAGCGTGTCTGGATTCAGTAGCCAGACTGCTTTGGGCGTTTCTTTAGCTTCATCGTCACCGAAGCCCAGCGCCCGCAAAGCGAAATTATTGCCCCGCGCAAAACCGAGATTTTCCCCCGGCTGCAAAAGGTGCACATGCGGGAAATCCACCCCGACCATGGCGGCGCTGCCATCGTTGGAGGCGTTATCCACCACGTAAATCTCGGCCTGCAGCATTGGGGTGCGGCGCAGACTTTCTTGCAAAGAGTGCAAAGCATCTGCCAAGAGCGGGCGCACATTCCAACTGACGATAATGATGGCTAAGTCAAGCATGTTCGCTATGGGATGCCAATGGTAAACTCTGTAGGTGAAACACGGTTATTCTGCGGCGCAATGCCTACGTCTTCATGGATAAGGCCAGCCCAGAAATAGATATGGTTGCGGGGCGGTGTGTGCGCCAGGGTGATGGTACCTGTGATCAGGCCGCGGTGATTTGGCAGCAAATACCACTCTTCCCTGCCGTCAATGATCCGCTTCTCTAAATCTTGCTTCCGGCCGACGGCATAGCGGAAAGGGTAATCCTGCCCACCGTTGGTCTGAAAATCGATCGCGAAGCGCCAGACACCGGATTGCTCGTACCACGACTTGTCGCCAGTGCGCTTGGCTAATGTGTTGAAGTTCTCATCGCTTTGGTAGTGGGTGCCCGGCCAGGGCCCGGAGGTGCGGATGGGCACTTTGCCATAGTTTTCCACCGTGGCGGTGAAAATGATGGTACTGCCGACAGTAATGAAGCGGTCACCGTCGGCCTGATCCATTATCTGAACTTCGCCGTTGACAATATCCGCTTGTGGCACGCCCCCTTCTTGGATGGTCAACGTTGTGGTAACAACGACAGTGTTACCGGCTTTGTCCTGGGCGCGCCCCACCACATCATACGTGCCATCCGGTGGCGGCTGTGCGCCTTCATCTACGCCCCCTTCGTAGTCAATGTAATGCAAACCTGCTTGCGTTGGCTTGATCTGCCGGGGTATCTCCACTAACGGATAGGGAATGGCATCTGGTTTCTTGGGATCGTAAAGGCCGATGAAGATTTGGTCCACATCTTTGCTCAAGAAATATGTGACTGCAACCCGGTCATCGATGCCGTCCTGATTGGGCGTGAAAGTCCTGGGGCTAACGCTAAAATTGCGGAACTCCGGTAGTACAGTGTCCGGGTCCACAATAGTGATGGTACCTTGTTGCTGCTGTGATTGGCCTTTATCTGTCTCGGCTAAGATGGTCCAGCGGTAATCCCCGGCCGACAATACCCGGCTAACCACCTGCTCGTTGGTATACTTGTTCTGGAACGTCATGTTCCCGCTGACGACGCCGCCCCAATAGACATCGTAATGGCCTTCCGCCCGGCGTCGGTGTTGGCGGAAATAGTAACGATTTCCTTGAGCGTCGTCGAAGTAAATAGAAATATAGGCACTGTGGCCTAAAGCGTAGAAGATGTGGGTGACGTCATCTTTTCTGTCGGCGTTGGGTGAAATGGTCTGGGGCACGACTTCCACATCATACAGAAGCGGGTGCGATAAAATACATCCCGTCAGGCTGCTCCCCACCAAGATGAGTAGCAATAGTAATATCAGTAACCGTCCAGGGCGTTTCCTCTCCAAGTCCATCCTCCGGAAAAATTGTCGTAGGCATTATGAGCATGTTTGGCAGTTTACCAGAAGAGAAAGGGCGCGTCAAAAGATATTGTAGAGACCTCCGGATGTGGAAGGGTACTGTTTTGCATCTGTTTTATTAGAGAGATTCATAGCGAGCATTACCGGCGGTCAGGGGACGCGGTCGTTTGTAGCCGGTATTGCCAGGTGTGACCATCGCTGACGATTTCTACAGCCTGCCCCGGCCCCAAGGATATTTGGCGGCTGTAGCGCAGTTGGTGCTTTGT
>WFQT01000333.1 GCA_015486895.1 Anaerolineae bacterium | reverse complement strand
GCCGAAATCCCAGCATATACTCGTAAACCTGATTCCCAATGCGCAAGTTAGCGGCATTCACTTCGGCAGGAACAAGCGGGCCAATGATTTGAGAATAACCGCTGCCGATGAACTCACACTTTCCCTCTGTTGTTAACCACCGCAATTCCTTAACCCATACAGGATCAATGGCCGCAATTGTCTCCAGAGTATATCCGGTAGCCTCAATGCCAAACGGCAGATCATACTTACGCGCCAGACGCAACAAAGGCCAATAGCAGCTTTGAATAATCTCCGGCCGCTGTTCTTCCTCAATTGATGAATATGCGATATTAAGATGGAAAATAGAGTAAAGTTGAAGCATTGAGATAATAATCGTTCATGGGTTCAGAGGTTCAGGATTAAAGACTCCCGACGAAGATCAATAATATTTCCTACAAATTTATAGCCTACAAATCTGTCGGGATAACCTTCTTTTGAGCCATTCTTTGAATACAGGGTCCGTGAATTGATAAACTCCCTTCTTCTCCCTTTGAAGAACGCCTTTTGAGAGGAAATACTCCATATACCTGCTTATGACATTGGAGGGTTCACCACTTGATTTTTGAATTTCTGCAGGCGTTTTGAGACCATAGCAAGCCATCCTCGAAAGGATTATTTTTTCTTTATCGCTGAATGATTTTATCTGCTCGGCAAAGAGAATATCACCTTCCTGAAGAAGGAATTGGTCGAAACTGTTTTCTATCTGGGGCGAGCCAATAGATGCAGCGCTAAATCTGCCAAGTTCCCTTCCAAGGAGTTGGAGATAAAAAGGCATGCCTCCAGTAAGCTCATGTAACCTATTTATTGCCTCTGTGCTTATCTTTGCATAAAGGTTTTTTTCAAAAATTTTCCTAGTAGCTTCAAGATCAAAAGGCTCTATATTTTTTATAAGAAACTGGCGGTAAAAGGCAGATGAAGGCGAAAGGGTTGTAATTTCCATTGTCTTCCTTATCGAGCCGGAGATACATAAAATAGTGTTTTCGAGGCCTTCGTGGATTGTCCTTATCTTTTTTATGATACCTTCGCCCAGTTTTTTCTTATTTTTTACATCCATTATTGAGGGAAACTCATCAAGAACCAGAATAAACCGTACTCCATTTTCCTTTGCTATCTCTTCCCCAAATAAGAATACTTTTTCGATCAGTGTGTTGGGATCAATTTCTCCGCTTTCCCCTTTTTTTAGTGCTATTTCTATTTCATCAAAGAGCGATAGCTTTATATCCAGAGAACGTAAAACGTCAAAGAACTTCAAGACTGGTACCTTGAGAAGTTGTTTCATCTTTAGTTTTAGTGAAAGATGAGGCTTAAATCCTTCTATAATGGCTAAGGTGATCCTGGTGCAAAGCTCAGGAAGGGTATTTTCCACAAGATCCCAAAGGGAGAAATAGACTGGAACAATGCCTTTTTCCCCTTCCAGCCTTCGCACTACTTCCTTTAAGATAGAGGTCTTACCAATTCTTCTGGGGCCAACCAGAGCAAAACCCATCCGGGTAGATTTATCTTCCAGGGTAGAAAGCATCTCAGCTAAAATCTCTTCCCTGTCAATAAAATCATCTTTCACTGCCGGCTGGAGCGTAAAAGCCATCTTATAAAACTCCTTATTCCTTTACCCAAGCTGGACTATTGACTAATGACGCGAATCCCAATGACTAATGATTTACCCCGTGAAATTAATGCCAATGACAGCGAAGCGTATTTAACTGGGACCAATGACCAAAATCACCCCACCGGTACTGTTTCAATCTCAATGTCGTTGACAACCGCTGCCACCCTGTCTATCGCTTTTTGTCGAGTATCTGCCACTGCAATCACGACCCCTGCCCGACTGGGATGACTCTCAATCATCCCCATAATGTCGCCAACAGCAACCCTGACCTCACAAAGAACAATCCCCGGTCGCTGCTTAGCTTCCTCAAGACCGGAAATGCGTATCACCCGTCCGGGCTTGGGAAAGAGATAACGTTGAGCCACACCACGCTGGAAGTGAGGCGTCAACTCGGACGGGTCCGGTTTTTCGCCCAATGCCAGCCGGATCGCATGTCTTACAAAGTCAACACCTGTATTCAACGGAATTTCGTGTGTGCAAAAATAGCCACCGCTCAAGCGGGCTGCTAGTTCAATGACATAGGGCTTGCTGTCATGTACGACGATGTC
The DNA here is from genome assembly GCA_015486895.1 of Anaerolineae bacterium. GTDB lineage: Bacteria > Chloroflexota > Anaerolineae > JAADDB01 > JAADDB01 > S014-12. The sequence goes on along the minus strand of WFQT01000333.1, from coordinate 7,533 downwards.
CCCTTTGACAACCCCGTCCGTAATGCCCATGCTGCGCGCAGCCTGTTGTACGAGATCACGGACAGCCTGCCGGGTTTCTGTAGGTAGATAGCTAGGCAATTCACCGCCATTCTCGATGATATATGGCGCGTAGCGTTCTAGATACTCATAATTGCGGTCGGAAAAACCAGGGGTATACGCTACTCCATTCACAACAATGGATTCCGTACTGACCTGAGGTCCAGCCAGAAATCGTTCTACCATCACGCGGTCGGTCGGCGAATAGCTGTGGGACAGGTGATAAGCCCACTCCAGGTCCACATCCGGTGTGAGACGCAACACACCTCGGGCACCCCGGCTATCCACGGGCTTCAGTACCAGTGGATACCCTTGTTGCATTACAATTTTGCGCAAGTGTTCAATAGACTCAACGGGACTAAACCAAGGGACGGGCACACCATCGGCGCTGAATTTGCGCTTCATTGCCAACTTGTCCGTGGCCAAGCTGGCCGATTCAGGCGGAATACCGGGCAATCCCAAAGCTAATGCCACGCTAGCAACGGTCAAAGGAACATCAGAGGCAATGCACATCACGCCATCAATCGGCCGCACGGCGCGGTGGTACCTCTTGGCAGCCGCCACTGTGGCCTCGACGTCATAGGTGCTGGCGATAATGCGGTCGTCAGCCACGGCCAGGCCGGGCGCATTGGGGTTCATGTCGCTCACGACGACATGCAGTCCCATCTCTTTCGCCAAACGAATGCCTGGCACAGCTTCGATACCGCCGCTCACGATGAGAAGAGTCCGACTCAAAAGTACAAACCCCCATTTACATTGATCGTCTGTGCTGTGATATAGCTACTGGCATCTGAGGCCAGGAACACTACGACTTCTGCCACCTCCTCAGGCGTTCCAAGCCGTCCCAACACGATGCCCTCTGCCGCTTTGCTTACTGCCCCTGCCTGTATCCCTGCAGCAGCCATTTCTGATGCAATTAACCCGGCCGCCACCGTGTTACAACGGATGTTGTCCCTGGCCCCGAAGCGGGCGATCACCTGCCCCAACGAGATCAGCCCGGCCTTGCTAGCCGCATAGTGAGCTGTCCGTGGACCGCCGTACTGTCCGCTGACCGAGCCGATGTTGATGATGCTGCCACCCCCACGCCGTCGCAGTGCCGGGAATGCCTCCTGAGCACAGATAAAGGGACCCTTGAGATTGACAGCCAATATTTCATCCCAGTCTTCGTCGGTGATTTGGTCGAAATCGGTCGGTTTGTTTATCCCGGCATTGTTGACCAGGATATCGAGCCCACCAAAGTGCTCTTCGGTGGCAGCGATGGCTGCTCGAACCGCCATTCGGTCTCGTACATCCATCTGCAGGGCTATTGCCCGGCTCCCAACAGCCACAATCTGGTTGACAACGTCTTTTGCTGCTTCCTGCCGCACCCGGTATGTTAAGGCAACAGCAGTACCTGCTTTAGCCAACACCAGACTGATGGCCTTACCAATGCCCCGGCTTCCCCCAGTCACCAGTGCTACTTTACCTGCAAGCTGCATCTCAGCCCCTCCTTTTTCGTTCCATGACTCGTTTCGCAGCAGCCGCGATACTTGGCCCAGTCAATTCATACTTCTCCGCCAGCTCGTCTGGCTCGCCCGACTCTCCAAAGACATCGCGCACCCCGACGAACTCGATTGGGCAGGGATTGGTCTGGGCCAGAGCTTCGGCCACAGCACTTCCCAGCCCACCGTAGATGTTGTGATCCTCGGCTGTGACGAAGCAGCCGATTTCCTTGGCGCAGCGTACCAGCAACTCTGTGTCTATCGGCTTGATGGTAGACATATTCACTACTCGCGCCGAAATTCCTTCCTGCGCCAACTGTTGGGCGGCATCCAATGCTCGAGCTACCTCGACCCCGCAGACCACAATAGTTACATCAGAGCCTTCATGCACGATACGTCCTTTGCCCAATTCAAAACGGTAGTCCGGCCCTACAATTCGTCGGGCTGGGCTGCGGCCGGTGCGCATATAGACCGGCCCTTCGTAGTTCAGAATAGCCTCGGTAGCCTGTTCCACCTCCAACGGATCCGCTGGTGAAACGACAACCATCCCCGGGATGGCCCGATAGGCTGCGATATCTTCTAGAGCCTGTGCTGAAGCACCATCTGGTCCAACATCTAGTCCAGGATGGCTGGCCACGATCTTGACATTACGCCTGGGGTAAGCAATCGAAAGGCGAGCCTGTTCCAAAGCACGCAAGCAGAAGACTGCAAACGTGGTCACGAACGGTACGACGCCAGTGCTGGCAAACCCACCGGCCACTGCCATCATATTCTGTTCAGCGATACCAAATTGAAAGAACCGTTCGGGGTAAGCCTTCCGAAAGTGATGCGTGCCCGTGCCACCGGCAATGTCGGCATCAAACACCACAAAGTTGGGATAGCGTTCCGCCAGATTGACCAACACCTTGCCGAACGCCTCCCGCAGGGAATCGCCACTGGTGCCAATCAGCGCCGGACCACTTTTATTAGTTTTGTCAGTCGTTACCTTCTTGTCAGATTGTACCATCGAGATACCTCACAATTTCATCCTCAGGGGTGCCCAGATCACGTAGGGCCTGTACTAATTCCTCGTCGCGCAACTTGACACTACCATGCCAGAGCGGCGATCCCTCCATAAAAGAGACGCCCTTGCCTTTGACAGTATGGGCGATGATGATCGTGGGCTTTTCTTTCGTTCGCCTGGCCTCAGCGAAGGCAGCACTCATTTCTTCAAAATCATGGCCGTTGATCTCAATCACATGCCACCTGAAGGCTTCCCACTTCGCCCGCAGTGGCTCCAGGCCCATGATATTCTCGTTAAGATCATCGCTCTGCATCTTGTTGTAGTCCACAATGCCGCAGAGGTTGTCTAGTTTGTAGTGGCCTGCGCACATGGCACCTTCCCACACCTCACCCTCCTGCAATTCCCCGTCGCCCAGCATCACATAAACCCTCGCCGGACTACCTTTGTAGCGCAACCCCAACGCCATACCAATGGCAGCAGAAAACCCTTGTCCTAACGAGCCCGTACTTGTCTCAACCCAAGGTGTGTCAAGCACATGAGGATGACCTTGTAAAGGGCTCCCCAATTTCCGAAGCGTCAAGAGCATTCGATGTGGAATGAGCCCCACCTCTGCGACGGCGGCGTAAAGCGCAGGGCAGGCGTGGCCTTTGGACAGGACAAAACGATCTCTCTCGAAATCTCCAGGATTCCCGGAGTGCCAGCGCAGTTCTTTAACCCACAAGTAGGCAAGCAAGTCGGCAGATGAAAGTGATCCACCCGGATGACCTGACCCCGCGGCATAGATCGCTGCTAGGGATTCTCGGCGAATAGCATTCGCTAAGGCTGCTAACGTCTTCAGCATAGTTTTCTCCTCATCTAGACTTTCGAGCAACAACAAGCACTGCATTGCGTGCTTTCGTAGGTTCAACATAATAGCCGCGTGTAACGCCATATACATTGATGATATGGAAGAACTGTGTTACCAGGTCGCTCAACCCCGCCACTGAGTACTCCCGGACATGGAAAGGATTGAGGGGTTCAGAAGAGTCTGAAAATGGACGCTTCATCAAAAGCGGCACTTCCAAAACAATATACCCACCTTCACGCAGCCATGATCGGCATCGTAGTAGAAAATCAACATCGTCCTTCACGTGTTCCATCGTGTGTATTGAAGTGATGAGATCAAAGCTATCTCTCGCAAAATTCAGTCCCACATAATCACTGGCAACAAAGGACAGCCTTTCTCCTGGCATATCGGTATACCGCTGGCGACATTTGTCGATTGCCGCGAAATCAATATCAACACCAACCATAGTATAGATACCCCCTCTTCCGCCAGATAATGAGTTCCTGCTCCTAACCCATATGCTAAATCTAAGCCACGTGGTGACTTCAGACAGGTTTCAGTCTTCAATACATCCACTGCCAGTCTATAAACATGCAGAGGCGAGTCAGCAAAATCCTGCTGTTCTGGCCAGACTTTATTGAGAAGAGCACGGAGAGCATAAAACTTTTCCATGTTATAAATTGGGGTGTCTTCGCAGATACCGATAGTAAAATCAGCATCATAGATTTCGACGTATCCCCATGGATTAAAGTGGCAACGTTTGGCAATTGCGGGGTTTGAATTGAAGGCGTCCAATATTCTTTGAAATGTGTGTATGTGTGTCACATCTGCGCCAAAACGGATGTCAAAGTCACGGGGAAGCATAACATACTCCAGCTTCTCTTGCTCTAGCATTTCCACTTGACGAAGAACCAGATCTGTATCGAGGAAAAACCACCAAGGTAGAACACGCGCAATGACGTCAGCGCCGTTGTATATAGCACAATCCAACATCCGCTTGGTCACATTGGAAATGTCGCCGCGAAAAAAGTCCACTTGCCAGTAGTCCGCATAATCCTCAATCGCATCAGAACTTCGCAGATCTGGGACGACTAATGCGATTTGATCAAATATACCGCTGCGTTTAAGCGGCTCAACAACGTTGTACCGCAATAGCCCTCCTTAAGATTAATATGACATTTGCACAGCACATAAACGTTTCATTGGATCGTCCCTATTTCAAAATGAATGACAGACATAGCCCTGCCCAAGGCCTCTTCACAAGTATCAAGGGACTGTCCAGTTGCAAAGACATAACCAGGTACGTGTGTGGAATCACGATAACCAGGAACCACACTTCCCTCTTTAGCAAACAACATCACATGTTCAATACCTGGTAACCGACGGGCTTCTTCGATGCCCGTAATTCGAAGAACACGCCCCGGAGGTGGCAATAAGGCCCTGCAAATGCAGTAGCGATCTTGGTGTAATCGCAGCTTCTCCACTTGGACATTCTGCCCTGTGATGATCAAAAGAGTGGGCACTAACGGTTCGAAACCAGACATTGGTAAGGCGTACAATGAGTTTTTTGGTCCATGTAATCTGGGGGCAACTTCTAGTAGTTTAAATCCTGACGTGGTGAAAACAGCATCCCCCTTTACAGGGCCAAAATGAATACCCAACGCTCTTACTCCCATTTCTAGGAGTTCGTAGAGTTCCTTTTGTTCTTCTCCACTCAGGACCGACGGCGTTCTAATTTCCCGCTCAACAGGCCACTCGTTCAGGAAGTACCGGTCCACAATACCCAGCGGGTGAAAGGTCCCTTCTGCATCGATCAGTCCGTTCACATCATGGTGTGTTCCGGTAAGTAATTCTTCCACTATTACTGGAACAAACTCGGACCTTATACTTTTTTGTTGCCTAATTAAGCCCTTAAGTTCACCAGAAGAGTTCACTTGTCCAGCACCCTGCCCACCAAAGCCCGCCACTAGTTTGACAAATGCTTTGCCGCCTAGTTGCTCAAGAATGTCCACAGCTTCCTGAATCGTGTAAGCCACCTTACCTCTCGGAGTTGGAACGCCTGCTTGCTGCCAGATTTCTTTACAAAGCACCTTGTTTTGACATGCCACTGCGCTACTTAGCGATACACCTGGTAGATCAGCTGCCAGTGCTATAGCAGCAACGCTCGTAACTAATTCAGTAAGAGTGAAAACACCCGCTATACCCAATCGTTGTTTTTTCAATAAGGTAAATGCCACAAGGCCTTCTATGTCCCGCCCATCTATGATAGCACTGAAATCAGCCCACCGAAAAGCAGGGGCGTGGGGATTGCGGTCGGTTACGATCACCTCGAAGCCAAGGGACTTGGCAACTTGTACGGCACGAACCTCTTGGATCCCTCCGCCTATCATCATTACTGCAGTCATTGTATTGCCTCAACGGAGAAGAGATTCGATAATCGCTGTTCAGACGCTAACTCCCAAGCAGCAAAGCGATCACTTGCCTCTACCATTAACCAGCCAACAGTATCAGCAAGTGACTCAGGAGGCGCCACTACCTCCCCAGCCTGTCTGTTCCATTCTACTCTTGTACGGCAGACTCCTGTGTCGCCCATACCATTAATCATCCCTTCCTGAACAGGATGAAATTTGCCATACTTGCTGGAGTAAAGAAATCGCAAAGCATACCCACTTCCAAAAACCGCCCTATTCTGATATACAGTAGCCTTCTCACCGATGGCGAGTCGGCAACGCAGTTCGTACACGTCAAGTCCGGAAAAGTACAGCAGCCGGTCGATCTTAGCATCCAATAGCAGACCAACATCTACTACCACAAGTCCTTGTTCTCCAGACACCACATCTATACTGAAAAAAGAGTCATCAATTTCAAGAGTAGCCACTACACGATATCCAAGATCAATCAACTCTTCCAAGACTTTTTCGTATTCTTTGTTTGCATTCCGCCCCAATCCACCTGTGGCAAAACCATTAATAACAAAATGGTGCTTGGGTCCTAGAGTAAACTTGTGCGCAATGCCAAGCACCGTTATTCTCCCCCTCTGGACATATCCATCGATACTGTACTCTTGCCCTGGAGTATAAACTTCAGCAATCACTTCGTCATTGGCAGACTCCTGTTGAGCTCGTTGAAAAGCTTGATTGTTTTGTTGACCTCCATAAAAAACCAACGCTACTCCAGCCGACCCCGTGCCCCCAAACGCTGGCTTTATGATTGCTTGTTTGTGCTCCACGAGAAACTCATAGAGCTCTGCCAAAGAGCGAATTATACCAAACTGTGGAGTAGGAATTCCTTCCCGTTCTAAGCACGCCTTCATCCTGTATTTGTTGCTTGTATTTACAACTGCAATAGGCTTAAATCCGGGAAGGCTGAATTCTTCAATAACCTTAGCTGCAGCCGTTAAAGCTCGTTCGTCAGATACATATGTGATACATCCCAGCAACTCCCCGTGTTGAATCAATTCATTGCATTTTGACATAATATCATCTGCATCATGCGTGCTAATGGCCTCAAATCGGGTCGCTACTCTTACACCGGGGGCATCTCCATCTCGGTCAAACACTAGTGTATTGAAGTTCAGATGGAGAGCTGCTTCTATGAAAGGAAGATGGGATCGACTTGCGCCAATGATGCACAGCCAAGGTCTGCGGCTATTTTTATCATTCAAAGTTGCTACCTGCCTCATCCCAACAGGCTCCCCACTACAAGCGCATCGCGCCCCAAGCCCATTGAAGCTAAAGTCTGATAAAACCTGCGTTTTACCTCACATTGGCCTGCAGCAGCTAGATTTTGCTCAAATGCTTTCCGCTTACCATGGAATTGTCTGCCTAATGTATCATTTCCCACATAATTATCCCCCATCAGCAGGAACATATCAATCGGGAATGTCGCCTCCCTCAATACTACCTCAAAGCCGTTAGATGACAGAAGGTGGCTGAGAGACTCGAAGTCAAAGTAGTTAATGTGATGTGGTGGCACAACCCACCAAGGCTCGTAGCCACAAGCCTTCCTTAAAGCATACTGAAAGGGATTGTAATCGTTAGGAACCACTACACAAAGCAGCCCCCCGGGAGCCAGTAGATTTTGCGCCAACCTCACCATCCTCCTGGGATCTGGAATGTGCTCCAACACCTCGCTCATGTGTACCACATCGAACGTGCCCACTCGTT
>WFQT01000332.1 GCA_015486895.1 Anaerolineae bacterium | reverse complement strand
GTGTATAAGAGACAGCCGTTGGGCAAGCGCAGGCGGGGTGAGGTGGTGATGGCATTCCGCCGCGGGGATGGCCAGGTTTTGTTGCACACCAAGAGTTTCTATCCGCCGGGGACTTACCGTTTGCTCAGCGGTGGTTTGCGTCGCGGGGAGACGCTTTCGGCCGGCCTGCGGCGGGAAGTCGGTGAGGAGACTGGCTGGCCTGCACACATTCAACGTTTTCTAAGCGTTATTTCTTATCAGTTCGAGACAGAGGAAAAGCAGATCGATTTCGTTTCCTACATTTTCTCTCTGGATGCTGCATCCTTAGTGCCGCATCCGCAAGATATTGGTGAGCGTATCAGTCAGTTCCGCTGGGTGCCTGTCGCGGGATTGCCGCAGGTGGCGGTTGCTTTGCGCTCTCTACCGCCTGCCTGGCAGGATTGGGGGTGCTTCCGGGCCATTGCTCACGAGGTTGTGGCGGTTGCTTTAGACGCTGCCGCTGGCTAATGTTCTCGAAAGTAGTGTAGGGCCTTGTGCCCGTTTGTGGGATACACGCTCGCCGGCAACCCTACCGGGGCTTTGTTAATATCTTGCCAGTGAAATTCTTGTACGCTGGACTAAAATTTAACGCAGAGCCGAAAAGTAGCATAGGGCCTCGTGCCCATTTGTGACGCAAAGAAAAAAATAGATAGCTAAACAGACTGGGGCGACTGGACCAAGATGGGATTGGAGCGGTACGATCACGCAGAGAGAAAAATAAGAGACTTTGCGGCTTTGCCTCTCAGCGGCTTTGCGTTAGTTTTTTTGGTTCTGGTTAGGCCAGGTTAGGATATATGCCGCTATCATCTTGTAAGCCAGAATGGGCAGCTTAGCGTCGGCCACCAGTAACGTTTCTGAACGGTGCGACGCGCTTCTCGGCCCCAGGATGTGTAAGCGCCGTGGCGCATGATGCGGTCGATTTCCTTCGTTAATTCTGTGCTGGAACTCTGCATGAGATAGCCGCTCTTGTTGTGTTCAATCATGAAAGGGACTTCGCCTACCTTTTCAGCGAAGATGGGAATGCCGATGGCCATCATTTCTAATAGCCTGACGGGGAACTTGCTGCGGTTAATGATGTCATCATTGGCTAAGTAGACGGCGAAGTCAACTTGGGCCATGATCGGCCAGCGGACGGCGCCGAGCCAGCCGACGCGGAGTAGGCGGCTTGAGGGGGGTGGTGCCATTGTTAGAAGGCGCTGGTTTGCATTGAAGGCCTCTATGAATTTTCTCTCTTTCTCGCTCGATACTGGTGCGCCCAGCCAGATGGCGGTCAGGTCGGGGTTGTGTTGGAGCCAGGTGGTTAGGACGGTAGCGGCGTGCAATGGTTCTACGCCGGCCAGTCTGCTGTAGAAAAGGACTGAAGTCGGTAACTCTGACGGGATACATCGTTTTGGTAACGTTTCCATTCCGTTGGGTAGGTAGCAAACATTTTCCGGCGAACGGCCCATTTTCAGCAATCGCTTTTGCAAATAGTGGCTGGCAACGGACACCCGGTCGGCGGCGCGCAACGCGCTGGATTCCAATGTTGCCACCAGTATGCTTTGCACCTTGGGTAGTTTGTCTGCCCAGCCTCCTTTTCCTTCCCAGTCATCGCTGTCTAACCAAAGTTGACCAGACCAGCGGCCCACTTTCCGCCAGCGCCTGAGGAGGGAAATAGCTAACGCCGGCGCTCCCACAGCCTTGGCAGCCAGAACGGCGTCCGGCCGGGTGCGCTGCGCCCACTGTACCATTTCCCACGCGTAGTGAAGCTGCCATTGGATGCCACTACGGTGTAAAGGTGGCAAGATGTGATAATCTATTTTGCCCAACTTCCACTTCATGGCGTTTACATTTCCTGGAGCTAAGTCCCAGCCGGGCAGGAGCAGTGTCACTTGCCACCCTAACCTTTGCAGGCGCCGGAGCATGGGCAATGTGCGGTAGAGCAGAGTACCGCGGCGCTCAGAGGCGAAAGGAGAGAGACAGAGCAATCGCGGCCTGTTGCTGCTCAGTGATGCCATTAGGCTGCCCCGTTCTGTTTGGGGGGCGGGTAGGGTGGAT
>WFQT01000331.1 GCA_015486895.1 Anaerolineae bacterium | reverse complement strand
TTTCCATCCCGGGGAAAAGGAGAACGATCCTGATTTCGCGCGGCAGTTGGCGGCTCTGGCCGGGTCGAATGGCGTTTTTGTGAACGATGCCTTTGGTAGTGCTCACCGCGCCCATGCTTCGACGGTCGGCGTGGCCAGCTACTTGCCGGCGGTAGCCGGCTTCCTGATGGAAAAAGAGATAAACTATCTGGGAAAGGCATTATTGCAACCGGAGCGACCTTTCATAGCCATTATGGGCGGAGCAAAAGTATCTGACAAAATTGCCGTTATCCGCTCTTTGCTGAGCAAGGCGGATAAATTGCTTATCGGCGGCGGCATGGCTAATACTTTCCTCAAAGCACAGGGCTATGCCGTGGGGAAATCGCTGGTAGAAGATGACGTGCTGGGTTTAGCGAAGTCCATCCTGGCAGAGTTTGGCGACAAACTGCAACTGCCGGTGGATGTGGTCGTGGCCGCTGCTTTCAAAGCGGATGCAGCCTACAAAGTCGTACCGTTAGATGCCGTACCGACAGACTGGATGATCTTAGACATTGGGCCAGCTACGGTAGAAGCGTGCAAAGCAACTTTGTCGGCGGCCAAAACAGTGGTCTGGAATGGCCCCATGGGAGTCTTTGAGTTCCCCGAGTTCGCCCAGGGCACTTTTGCTGTGGCCCAGGCGTTGGCCGACTTGCCAGATGCGGTAACTATCATCGGCGGGGGTGATTCTGCTGCGGCTGTGAAACAAGCAGGGCTAGCAAATAAGATGAGCCATGTGTCCACCGGTGGTGGCGCTTCCTTAGAGTTTCTAGAAGGGAAGACATTACCCGGCGTGGCTGCTTTGGCGGATAGGCTTTAGTGTCTGGACTCTGGCGCTTGTATTTTAGCCACAGAATTTCACAGACTTGGGTTGAAAAGCAAAAAAAGAACATGTGTTAATCCGTGCAATCTGTGGCAAAGATAGCTCAATCGAGCCTAAAACATCATTACCGCCAGACTCCAGTTAATGTGTTAAGTTCTTGCAGAGGAAGTCATGAGTTTCTGGCAGGCGCTCCAGAAAGCGTTAACGGCTGATATTCAGCAACAACGCTCAGTCTATACGGTGCGGGTGCGATCCCGACAATGTGGCGGTGAAACCCTCCAAGCTGAGATTGACCTACGCCATGACCTATTGGCACAATATAACGAAAAAGGCCAATTGAACGGCTATTACTGCCGTAAGCTGCTGCAAGGCAGTGGTGCTGATCGTTGCTTTGCTACAGCGACTGTGGAGCTATTCTTCGATTCGAAGAGAAAACTTGTTCGCCGCGAGGTGAAGAACGGAGAATTTATCTAATGCCTTGGCGCTATTGAGCCGGCTAAACAGTTGCTCGCGCGAACGTAAAGGAGAATGAGAACATGCGAACCCCCATTATTGCTGGTAATTGGAAGATGCACAAGAACATCAGAGAGTCCGAGCTCTTAGCGAGCGCATTGCTTTCAACGCTGCCCAAAATCCCTGGCGTGGAAAAAGTGATTTGTCCGCCTTTTGTCTCCTTACCCACGATGAAAGAGTTGCTTTGGGATAGCAATATTGGCCTGGGTGCTCAGAATGCTTTTTGGGAAGATGAAGGTGCATACACTGGCGAAGTCTCTGCTTTCATGTTAAAAGGTTTAGTCTCTTATGTCATCCTCGGGCATTCCGAGCGCCGGAAGTACTTCGGCGAGACAGATGAAACGGTGAATAAGCGGGTGCACGCCGTTGTGCACCATGGTATGACCCCCATCGTCTGTGTCGGCGAGGTACTGGAAGAGCGAGACGCCGGGCAAACAGACCAGGTAGTCAGCCGGCAAGTGCGGGCTGCGCTGGCCGGACTGGAAGGGGAAACAATTCGCAACCTGATTATTGCCTATGAGCCGGTGTGGGCTATTGGCACGGGACGGGCTGCTACTGCCGAAGAAGCGAACCGCGTTATTGGCCAGGTGGTGCGCGGCACTATCGTCGACCTCTACGGCGACGACGTCGCCCAGGCAGTGCGCATTCAGTACGGCGGCAGCGTCAAGCCAAAGAATACCGTCGAACTTATGAGCCAACCTGACATTGATGGTGCTTTAGTGGGCGGGGCAAGCTTGCAGGCCGATGACTTCCTTGACATCATCCGGCAGACGGCAGAAGTGTACGGCTTCTTAGAGTTTTGATATGATAGAATTGAGATGATACAACAGGTGCTATCTTCTCGACATGACTGCTAAGAAAAGGGTAATCGACTTGGCGGAGTACGGCTTGGAGGGGGAAAGGTATTGCCCTGCTTGCCGGACTCGTGTCGCCCAAAATGCGACCACCTGCTTCATGTGCGGCGAGCCCCTCTACGCTGAAGAGCAACCGTTCTGGCAACAGTTGTTGCATCGTTGGGTTCAGCTCGGCATTTTATTAGTCCTATTGTTCACAGGCTGGCTGGTTCTCCGGGCCCATTGGAACTGTTGGCAGGGGCAGGCACATCACTTCCGCAGGAATGTGCAAGCCTGGGCTGTGCTACCTTCGCCGACGACAACGCCTACACTCACACCAGTGCCACCAACGGAGACAGTAACGCCTACTCCAGCAGCGACGGCAACCCCTACACCCATGCCAACCCCGACGCCGATCATTTATACTGTCAAGAGCGGCGACACCATGCAGGGTATCGCTTTAGCTTATAGTACTTCCGTCCAGGCTATTCAAGAAACGAACGGCTTAAGCGGCGATTTCCTCATGGTAGGCGATCGGTTGGTCATTCCTCCTGCCAAGCCGGCACAGCAAGCACGGATTGGCTCTAAAGTGGAGATTGGTGCCTTGGCTCAGAAGACACCAGCGGGCAAGCCTGAAGCATCCGAGAGTTCATGTGTGGTACCAATACCAATTTACCCTGCCCCTGAGCCTATTTGGCCACTGCCGGGGGAGGTGGTGAAGGGCTCGGAGGTCTACTTTGCCTGGACGGCGCCGGCCGACCTGAGAGCAAGCGAGATGTACTTATTGCGGGTCTGGGGCTGGCCGGACGGCAAAGAGGCACGCTTTTGGAGTAAGCACAGTTCGCTGCGGGTACCGGTGACCGCCTTACCCGGCATTGATGAAGGTAAAAAGGAGTTTGCCTGGCAAGTGCTGGTAGGTTTACGGCCGGATGCTTTCAGTAATGATCCCATGACCGTGCGCAGTGTCTCCAGCCGTCCCCATCGCTTCTCCTTGCCGTGCGAAGTGTCGCAATAGAATGATAGTCCGTCAAATGAGCCAGCTAATTGAAATCGCGATCATAATTACGAAACCCGCCTGCGCAAGTTGGAATCCAAAAGACGGCAGGTAAGCTGCTCCGTAGGTTTAGACAAGAGGTTGTGCAGACATGTGCGAATCACGTCCTCGACAGGGCTTAGGGCTACGTCACAGCCATCCCGCCCTACAACCCGTGGCTATTTTCGAAGCAGCATCATGGATAAAATGAACCACACCTCTTCTTCCTATGATAGCGCCTCATCACAACGGCTACGAAGGCTACATTGGCGGCAACGATGAGGATTTTGGTGCTGACGATGCACCTCCGGCAAATGGGCTGCGGCGCGAATCTCTGCCATGACGGAAAGGAGCTCTTCCCGGGCATCTGCATCGAAAGGCACCAAGACGTTGCCTCCGGGGGTGCCGGTGTAATGGATAATGCCATAGGAAGGCGGTTTGCCGTAAACTTCTTCTATTAGCAGGCAATAGGATAGAAGTTGCAATTTATGGCCGTGGTATGGCCGGCCGTTAGCCGGAAGGCGGCTGCTCTTAACCTCCACGGGGATGATCTCCTCGCCCTGACGAGTCAAGTAATCAGGCTTGCCAGAAAGGCGATAGCGTCGACTGCGTAGTGGTTGGCGTGTTTCCTGCCAGGAAGCTGTATCTTCGTAGATGATTTGACCCGGGGGCAAGCCACTGGCGCGCCGGGCCCTTGCTGCCAACTGCCATAGTGCCCCGGCCAACAGGAGTAAAACGCCGCCTACTAGGAGTAAAATCGCTATCATCAAAAAGATCCTCCTCCCAGATAGAGCAGCAAGGTCAGCCCTAATAACAACAGTGCAATGGCCAGAAGTAGCAAAGCAGCGTAACGGGCATATTGGCTTTTTCGCACTGTGCGGGCGTGGCTGGCGTGTTCGCTTAGGCCTTGGAGGAAGATGTCTTCATCCCCCGGAGATTCTCCCCGGATGTAAGCAAGCCACCACGCCCGGTGGCAATAGCCCCATTGCCCAATTTCGCTGGCCGTTAGCCAGCGCTCTTCCCCTTTTATCGCTCCCCCATTCCTGCCTATCATGCTGCTTGGATCTTCGGCAACTCTAACAGGTCTGCCACCCAGCTCAGACCTAATTCCTGCAGTTTGGCTCGGGTGGGGATGCCAGTGGCGACATCCCAGCCGGCCATGGCATAGTACCAATCTTGCGCCTGTTCCAGCTCTGCGAGGTCAACGGCCATGCCGTCAGAATTTCCCCCTTGCAGCGGCTTGAATAATTTCGGCGGCAGCTTATCCGCCCGCCGATCGATCCCCTGCCGGGCGTTAAAAGCTCGCATCATGTTCAACCGGCGCTCGCCCACTTTCATAAGCTCGTAAAGGCTCACCTGCCAGCCGGTGACAGCTTGCACCACCTCCACGAGTTGATTCATGTCGTACAACTGCCACGCCGGCCCAAAAACGAATTGGCAGACGTTGATGGAATCTAACAGGCTGTAGAGCACCTCCGTGTAAAACGCATACCGGACTTTTTCGACCGTCAGTGAGTAGGGAGGCTGTGGTTCTGTCAAGTCTAAGGATAGCAGCCTTTTGGCGTAGTAATCGTAAGAGCCTGGTTGCTCGTACGGTCCATCGTGTTCGCTAGATTGGTGATCGGCGCCAAAAGGATTGACGGCGTAAATGAGAGCCAGGGAGCGTTTGACCTGGGGCATGTGTGCCGGCAGCTCTTGCCGCTTGACGGCGACGACCAGTCCCTGGCTTCCTCGCCCGACTTTTTCCGCCGCTCGGGCTGAGCCCTCGGCCAACAGATCACCGAAGCCTTCCCGCCGGCCGATTTTCTCGACTAACTGCACCATGGCCGCCGCATTGCCGAAGTGTAAGTCCAGGCCATCTGTTTCTGCTAACGTCAGGAAACCATGCTCATAAGCATCCATGGCCCAGGCCACAGTCGCCCCGGTGCTGATAGTATCCAGCCCAAAACGAGCACAAAGTTCATTGGCCTTGGCAATGGCGTTCAAGTCGCTCACACCGCAATAGGAGCCGAAAGTAGATAGGGTTTCGTATTCCGGCCCACCGTAACGGGGATCCACGATGTAGGGGCCGTCTTTCACTTCCACTACCCGTTTGCAACGCACGACGCAAGCGTAACACGTTTCTCGTTTTTGCAGGATCGTCTCATACATAGTCTCGCCGCTAATCAGGTTAGCATCTTCAAAGGAGCCGCTGCTGTAGTTGCGAGTGGGCAAGCCGCCTCGCTTGCTCTGGGAGTTGACGATACCAGCGGTGCCGAATTTGCCTAAAGATGCCACATCGGACTCGGCGAAACGAGCGGCACCCCAGCGTGAAAGCCGGGCCAACGCTTCCTTGTCCGCCATTTCTGGCCGCTTGCTGCCCCGGGCGACGATCGCTTTGAGTTGTTTGCTGCCCATGATGGCGCCCATGCCGGTACGGCCGTTAGCATGGCTGGTATCGCTGATAATGCTGGCCAGGCGGGCTAATTTTTCCCCCGCCGGCCCGATTTGCACGACACGAATCTTCCGGTCGCCCAATTCCGCCGTCAGTTGATCGAGACTCTCCCCGGTCTCCAAGCCCCACAGG
>WFQT01000330.1 GCA_015486895.1 Anaerolineae bacterium | reverse complement strand
GGCAAAGCACTGCCTTACCGCCGCCGCTTCAACAGCAGTTACAAAGCGGTTGCCATGATCGTTTGCACACCGCATAACGATGAAAATAAGAACGCTGATTGCGCTGATTCTACAGATCAACCCAGATAATTTTTTAGGAATCTGCGGAAATCAGCGTTCATCTGCATCATCAGCGTCCTGTTTTCGAAGCAGGAACCGCAGACTATGGCTTTCCTCCCCGGGAGCAGTGGCTACAACCGCAGGAAGAAAGAATAATACCACCGAGTCACTAAAGGTGAAACGACAAACCTTCTTCATCGTGACCAACAAAATCATATCAAGAAGGAGGAAACCGGGCAAATTCAACACCTATATATCACAAATCACTAACAGAATCTATCCACAACCGACAAGTGTCGAGCGCCAAGACACCGGCAGGTGTGATAATCACAAAGGTATACCAGAGCGAACACATGAATCGCCCAGTGGCGAGAATTTGCACCAAAGTGTCCTCCTATACTATACTAAATTGATATGCGCTCCTATAGCTCAGCGGATAGAGCGCCGGCCTCTGGAACGTGGCCTCAGGTTCAAATCCTGCCGGGGGCGTTAGCAAGCCTGCTAAGGGCATTTTCAGCGGGCTTTTGCCTTGTTTCTGCTTTTTACGGTCACTGCTGACCGGCACGCACAATATCTCCTATATTTGACGGCCAGCCATGATCGTCCAATGGCGTGTGCCCAAAGCACACGGAGGAAGAACTACCATGCGCCGTATCCGCTGGTCCACTTTGTCTTTGCTGCTCTTCTTCTACATCGAAGGCATCCGCGTTCTCTTCTCACGCCTCTTTGGTGTCCTTTACGATGCCCTCTTCGCTGGCCCTTTCACTGCCAGTGCCGGGTTGATCATTGCCGGCGCCCTGTTTGCCTTTCTACTCCCACCCTTTTTAGTGCCCCGGCTGCGCAACCGGTGGAGCATTTTAGCCATCAGTTTGCTTTTGCTCCTCAGTCGCCTCGCTCTAAACAACCAAAGCCCGTCCTGGCGCTTGTACGCCGCCATGAGCACTGTTTTCTTCGGCACCCTGAACTTTCTCTTCCTCTACCTTTGCCAGAAAAGAGGGGTTTTCTTCCAAGTCGTCGCTGCATTAGCTTTAGACCAGTTCGTACGCTTGGCAGGGAATAGCACCGACATCACTATCACTAGCGGCTGGTTGTTACCCATGCTGGTCATCGCCGCCTTATTGCTCCCTCTTCTCTGGTACGTACACCTGACCATGCCCTGGCGTTGGCAACATCAATGTGGTCTACCGTGGCAACATGCGCTTCCATTGGGCGCTTTTCTCTTCTTAGAGCTAAACCTATTAAACTATCCCAACGCCATCGCCCGTTGGACCGCTACCAGCTACTCTTGGCAAGCACCGCTCTTAGTGTTGATAACGATGTTAGCATTGCTACCGGCCAGCAATGCCCAAGCAATGCGCGCCTTCTTTTCCCAACGCAAACGTCATATTTTGCTCTACACCTTTTTACTACTTTCCTTAACTATAGGCTATCTCAGCAACGGATGGCTGGCTGGGCTTTTCCTGCTGCTGACCCAGGCCGCTATCCTGGCCACTTTGCGTCACATGACTAGTTGGCGGACACAAGGGTACATCGCCACAGCGCTGGCCGGAGCTTTACTTTTCTTCTTGCTGCTAAACTTCGCTAACGCTTTTGCTTTCACCTACCCGTACACCTTAGCCATTTTCCGCAACAGTGGGCTAACCATCTATCTACTGGCTGTTGTCATTGCCGGGTTGCCCCTGCTATACGACGTCTCGCACAAAGTTTCCCTGTCACGGCCTTCACTCCTCACCTGGGAAAGTGGCCTGGTACTGCTACTATTCGCAATGAGCGGCTGGCTGGCTCGGCCCTTGCCAGTGACACACCCCCCAGCGGACACGCCCCTCCGCCTAGCGACCTATAACATCCATTACGGCTACAGCACAGATTGGCAGGCAGCGCTTCCAGCTATCGCTGATGACATTGCCGCCAGCGGCGCCGATGTGATCACCCTGCAAGAAGTAGATACCGGCCGGCTCACCAGCTACATGGTGGATGATGCTCTCTGGTTAGGACGTAGATTAGGCATGCACGTAGTCTATTTGCCCACGGTAGAACACCTCACCGGCATCGCCCTACTCAGCCGCTACCCCCTTCTGCAAACAGACAACATCCTCTTGCCCAGTGACTTGGAACAGACCGGCATGATCCACGCCATCCTGAACGTGAATGGCACCCATATCCACGGCTATGGCCTCTGGTTAGGCTTGACGCCCCCAGAGCGGCAACAGCAAATCAACGCAGCCATGGCCTATGTCCAGCAAACTACCGGGCCCGGCTTTTTAGGCGGTGATTTCAACAGTTCCCCCGTTTCTCCCACATACCGAACCATTGCGGACAACGGATGGCAAGACCCATTCCACCAATTGGGTGAAGGCGATCCGTTCACCGACCCGGCCATTACTCCCCGCGAGCGCATTGATTACATCTGGCTGCGAGAGCTGGAACCAATGTCTGCTACCGTTTCTCCTCGCCTGGGCTCCGACCACCGCCTGGTTCAGGTTACCTGCGGCCTACTAAAGCAATAAACGGTCACAACGCTATGATTTCTCCGCCCGCTATAGGTTGTGGGCGTGGCTTACTTTACCTGCTGGACAATGGCGTTTTGGGATTTAGTCGAATCAGCGGTTGGAAAGCGCACCAACTTCTGCAAAGTCGCCCTACGCCGACTGGAGCAGCCCACGAAGGCGGACTTGGCAAATGTAGCGGCGACTTTAAGACTTTAAGTCGCCCGGAGCAATAAACTGAGCAGTTATCACGAGGCAATCACAATTGAAACGAAGAGCGAGCAGAAATCACTTTTTGCCGGTAGTTGGTCACATAGCGGAGCAACTTGGCGTGTAGATTCTGCCAGGCGTCACTTTGAAAAACACGTTCTATGGTCTCCTTATCCTGCGCAACTACGCCGGTTAGGATTTGTGGCTCGTCGCCGTAAATGGTATACCATGCTTCTGTCGGTCGCAACCCCAAGCGCATGAGCTCGGGTATAAACTCTTTCACAATGAAGGTGAAGTATGTCTCATCCTGGCCTTTACGAATATCCCAACTCATTAAGAGTTTGAGCATCATGGACGTGTTCTCTCTATGCACAACGTTGTTTGATTTGGGTGTGTCCTAACCGAGTTAGGAGAGGAGCGACAGCGTGGCAAGAAATCTTGAAACGCAAAGACACGAAGGGAACAAAGGCGCAAAGAAAAGATTATTCAAAAGCCTTTGCGGCTTCGCGTTGGATCTAACGCTGTCGACATAATCAATCGCTTGATTAGCCAATATAGATTGCTGGGTGAAATGGCCCCCAACTGATCTAGGACACACCCGTTTGATTTTTAGGTCAACATACACATTATACACCAGAATAGACGAATGCTCAATTCTCTAAAAAAACGGTTACTGACAATCCAATTCGGCGGGGTCCTCTTTTTCCTCATGCTCTTCCCTCTCTCCGCACGCGCGGCTGTGCCACCGACCGTCACGATCGCCTTACCAAAGCCGGTCGGGGAGACACAAGTTGTGCTCTCGGATTTGGCCATTGATATAACTCCCGATCTATCCGCGGTGCCGGGATACAGCGCCGACGCCAAAATTCGCTTTGCCGCCCCGAAAACGCAAGCTGCCGCTGTAACCGTAACTTTGCCGGCCTGGATGCAGAACATGACGTTAACCAGCGAGCCAGCCACGATCTGGGACGCGAAGACACAGCGCCTATCTTTGCGACCGGGACACCGGGGATGGCTTGTCGCCCACCGGCAGGAAGCGCTGCCGGTGGGGGCAGTTATCCACTGGCAACTCTCTCTCGCTGCTTTGGACGCCTGGCCCGGCCCTCTGAAGAGTGCTCGCATCACATTCCACTTCCCGCAGAACGTGACCGACGAAGTGCTCTTATCAGTGCAGCCAGAGGGCAGGACTTTTACCGGTAACAGTTTGCACTGGTGGTATGAACACCAGAAGTTGCCGGCCCAGTTTTCTGTCTTGCTACTCAAGCCTTCTCTTTGGAAACGGCTGCAATCTGAACGAGCCCCGGCAAAAAGCGGAGATGTAGAAGCAATGCTCCACCAGGGAAGAGATGCGGCAAAAATCACCCTGGACCCGGCTCTGCCTTCCCGCTATTTCACTCGTTACTACCAAGAAGCTATAGCAGCGCTGCTCACCATCACTCAAAAACAGCCACAAAATAGCGAAGCCTGGCAACTACTATCCCAGCTTTACTTGGCCCAGGGGAATCGATCAAGCAGCCAGCGGCAGAGTTACCTCTCCTTGGCTGCCGACGCTTTGCATCAATCCTGGCTCGCCAACCGGAACGACGCCAAGACGCAGCGACAACTCCTGTCGACCTATTCATGGCTCATCGAACAAAGCCGGGACAAAGGGGATTTCGCAGGCGCTCTGCTTTTCCTACAACAGCTTACTGACTTGTTGCAACAGGCACCAATGGATAATCCACCTGACTTAGCCCGGTGGCAGCAACAAATTATTTGGGCCTGGGTCCGTCAGCGTTTACAAGCCGGGGATTTTCACACCGCGCAGCAGATCATTCGGCAATACTGGGGAGATACCTGGCAACAACAGTTGCTTAACTCCGCCCCCCGCTTTCAGGAAGTCTACATCAAAGTCTACACCGATCTTTTCCATAGCCGGACCATTCAAGTAGAGGTGCTCCCTTATCCAAACCTGAGCGATAGCTGGATTGCAGCCTGGCAGCAAGACATCGAATCGTTACGGGCTCAGGCCAAGAATAACGTTTCCAGCAACATCGCCGCCGGCGTTGCCTATCTGACCATTACTTTGCCGGCCAACGATGCCGACCAACTGCGCCGGCAGCAGCAAGCTCTGGGCGAAGCTCTTTCTCAGGATGTAGTCTGGGCACCGCTGCGCAGCGTCTTGCTGGATGGGAACGTCGGCTGGGGGGAAGAGAGAAGCCAGTTTCGGACTAACTGGCATTACCGGGAGCATGTCCCTTTGACGACAGCACACCGTGAGATGGAGACAGCTCTGGCGACGGCCCTCAGCGTTTCTTCTTTTCCTCCTGTCGAGAGCTTGAGCAAAGAAGAAATGCAAATGTTGCAAAGCGCCTACGGCAAAGAAGCTGCCGGCGTGTGGCAACGGCTAATGCGCAATGTCCAGGTGGAATATGTACTGCAGACACCCTCTGCCTGGCCAGGTAGCATGCCGGAGGAACGGCACTGGCGAGCGGCGCTGGGCCAGGAAATGGTGATATTTACCCAAGGAACAGTGTACAGGCCGCTACCTTTAGAGGCAGCGGCAGCGGCCGGGTTATTAGTCTGGTTCTTCCTCTGGCTATGGTTACGCCGACAAGTCTGTCATTCCCATGCCGATGGAGCCATCCAGGAGGAGAGATCGATAGGCGATGGACAAGGGCCTGCCCCATCCGTATAATGAAACCTAATAGTGTTTTTATTTTAGCCACAGAAATGCACAGATTTGGGTCGAAAAGCAAAGGAAAATCTGTGTTAATCCGTGCAATTTGTGGTAAAGATAGTCAGGTCGAGCCTAAAGCGTCATTCTCGCCAGACTCCCGAAACCCATATTCCCAAACGGAGGAGGTTTGTTTTGTGTATAAACGTTTGACCGGGATGCAAGACATCTTACCGGAGGATCAACCATACTGGCGCTTTGTCCGGAAGAAGATTGACCAAATCACGGCACTGTATGGCTTTGAGCGCTTAGATGTACCTATTATTGAAGAGACTGGCCTTTACGTCCGCGGCGTCGGTCAAGGCACCGACATCGTGGACAAGGAAATGTACTCATTTCAAGACAAAGGGAAAGACAATGTCACCCTGCGGCCAGAGTTCACTGCCGGTTTCATGCGCTCTTACGTGGAAAACCACCTTTACAAGCGCCCTCAGCCGGTGAAACTGTTCACCATCGGCCCCATTTTTCGCTACGAACGGCCCCAGGCCGGCCGTTTTCGGCAACATACCCAGTTCAACGTGGAAGCGTTGGGTGTAGAAGACCCGGCTATCGATTTCGAGGTCATGTCCTTGGCGCACCAATTTTTCAGTGAGCTGGGCTTTCAAGGCGTACACTTTCAACTCAACAGCACCGGCTGCCCCCAATGCCGGCCACAATACATAGAACGACTGCAAGCACATTACCGCCTCCATTACGATGAGATCTGTGACGATTGCAAGCGCCGTTTGGATCGTAGCCCCTTACGAGTGCTGGACTGCAAGGCAAGCCAGTGTCAGCCCGTGATTGCCTCGGCGCCGAAGATCGCCGACTATCTCTGTGACGACTGCCGGTTACACTTTCAATCATTGTTGCGCTATCTCGACAACGCCGGCTTGGCTTATATCGTCAATCACCGTTTGGTGCGCGGCTTAGATTATTACCGCAAGACTGTGTTTGAGGTGTGGGTGGAAGGGATCGGCGCCCAAGCAGCGGTCTGCGGTGGCGGCCGTTATGACGGCTTAGGGCAGGAAATCGGCGGGCCGCCCACCCCCGGCATCGGCTTTGGGTCCGGCATTGAGCGCATCGTCATGGCCATGAAGGCCCAAGGATTAACGGTTCCCGGCCTACCAAAGCCACAAGTTCTCGTTGCTTACCTGGGAAAAGAGGCAAAAGAGAGAGCAGTTCCTTTGGTCCAGGAATTGCGGTGGTACAACATCGGCGTCATTTTGCCTTTCGGCGATCGCAGCCTGAAGTCCCAGTTGCGGCAAGCCAATCGTGAAAGAGTGCGTTACGTGGTGATCATTGGTGAGGACGAACTGGCCCGGGGCAGGGCACAACTGCGCGACCTGCAGGAGCATCAACAACAAGATGTGCCTTTAGATACTTTGCGCCAGTGGCTTTCTGAACGGCTACCTATCAAAGCCGAGAAGTAGCATAGGGCCTCGTGCCCGTTTGTGGGATACACGCTCGCCGGCAACCCTACCGGGGCTTTATTAATATCTTACCAGTGAAATTCTTATACGCTGGACAAGGAAATGAAAATTTAACGCAGGGCCGAAAAGTAGCATAGGGCCTCGTGCCCGTTTGTGACGCAAAGAAAAAAAGAATAGCCAACCAGACTGGGGCGACTGGACCAAGATGGGATTAGAGCAGCACGATCACACAGAGAGAATAATAAATGACTTTGCGGCTTTGCTTCTTCGCACTTTTGCGTTTGGCTTTTTGGTTCTGGTTAGGCCAGGTCGGGTCTGAAAGGAGGCTATTTGATGGGATGGCAAGATCGTCTGCGCCTCTATCTGCCGGAAGTAGAAGAAACAATGCAGGCGCTTCTGACGCCCCACCTGCAAGGGGCTGATGCCCATTATGCCATAATGGC
>WFQT01000329.1 GCA_015486895.1 Anaerolineae bacterium | reverse complement strand
CGTCAGATGTGTATAAGAGACAGTCATAAGGGCAAGCAGATCTCACCAGGGTCGCCTGACCACCGGACAGCTCACCGTAGCTGCGTCGAAAGAGGCCTGATTCTGACCATT
Organism: Anaerolineae bacterium; assembly: GCA_015486895.1. Classification (GTDB taxonomy): domain Bacteria; phylum Chloroflexota; class Anaerolineae; order JAADDB01; family JAADDB01; genus S014-12. The sequence continues at coordinate 13,302 of WFQT01000329.1, read as the reverse complement.
GCCAGGCTGCAGCCAGATAGCCGGCTGCATGGAATGTCACAGTCACGCCCGGAGAAACGTCCGGCAAAAAGAACGAACCATCCGCCGCAGTGGTCGCAGTTACCATCCCGGCAACGACCAGTGCATTGGGTATCCCCTGACCATCCGGTGCCGACAAGCGACCATCCAGCCCGTGTGGGTACAGAGTCACCTGCAAGTCATCTCCATCGCGGTAAGGGAGGACCAGCGTGTGATAACCGGTAAGCGACAGGGTGACTTTACCCTCCGGAGGAATAGCCAGCAATCGGAAATGACCATCAGCGCCGGTTATAGCACGTCGCGTGCCCACCATTATTTGCACGCCGGACAGAGGCTTTCTATTCCAATCTCGTACTACACCCTGAATCTGGCGAGCTGCCAGGCAGAATGTATGGGGAGCTGCCAGATCAGCTACAGAAAATGTCCTTGACCGGTAGCCGCCTGCCTGCACAGTTAACAGCACATCGTTCCATCGCTGCCGAACTGCTCGCCCAAGGATAGCGGGCAGGTCTGGCGGCGGAGCAACCAACATTGCCTGTATAGTCACCGTCAAACAGGCTGCCGGGGCAACAGGAGACACGGTTAGCGTCAGCGGCCGGCTGGGTAATACTGCCGCAAGCACTGCGCGGCCACCTTGGAGCTTGAGAGGCGCATCCAGCCCGGCCAACGTGCCCGTAACGGGCAAAGACACATCGCCAGCCAAGAGGGTGCCGCTGATCACAATGTTGATAGGCGCCAACGTCACTGTATAACGGTCACGCTTTCCCATTTGCAGAGTGACCTGGCGGCGATAATAGCCACGTTTCCGCGCTGTTACCAGTGTAGGTCCGGAGAGCCGGTCGAAAAAAGAGCGTCCCTGACTATCCGTCAAGCGCGTGGCCATGCCACTGACTGTTACCAGCGCTCCCGGCAACGGCCGTCCAGATGTATTCTGCACCACTAACGTAAGCCGGCGTGGTTGTAAAGCCACACGCCATACTTGATCTTCAGTTATTGCAGGGAAAACTCGCTCCATGGGCACAAAACCTGGCGCAGTAAAACGCATTTTTTCTCCCTTTAGCAAACAGTACAAAGTAAACCGCCCCTCAGAATCGCCCAGAACTTCATTTTCACCCCGATAGAGAACAACGTAGGACAAAGGCAGGCCTGTCTCCGCGTCAATGACGTGTATCCGCAACCGCACCGGCTGCAAGCGGAGGGTCAACGTGCGCTGAAATAGCTGCGATCCCGAACCGACCTCACTCCTTTGCTGGTGATAGCCCGGAGCTGTAATCGTAAGAACGCCGCGAGACCGGAAACGTGTGCGCCAGACACCATCCGCCACCTTAATCAGCGGTTGGTCATGCAACACTAACCGGGCAGAAACAACGGGGGTACCGGTGACGCTGTTTTGTACATAAATAGTTCGGGATAACGGCCAACCGCTCCACAGGAAGAGAAAAGTAAAGAGAAGAGCAATAACAATGCCAATCCAGAAGAAAAGCCGCTCCACATTACGTTGGGACAAAAAACACCTCGTTAACTACCAGGGGCTGGGCTTTCTTTGCCCCCTCGGGAATATTGCGGCTGGGAAGTAAGCGCAGCTACATTATAACACGCCGCACTTGCGCCGACAATCGATTCACCCTTATACCTTATCAGTGAAGTTTTTGTACCGGGGGAGGAGACAATGAACCACAAATTACACGGATTAGATACATTAAAAATCTATGGTATCTTCTCAAAAAGTAGGGGCGAACCCTTGTGGTTGCCCACCTGTGTAGGCACAAGATCTGCCCCTACCCCAGGATATTGAGCGGATACTTTCGACCTTTGTGGCGTTGGTGCCCGGCCATGGTATTCACCCCGAGGAGGTTGATAGCACCCACTTCCGATAAAGTCCGTGCAGATTCTCGCCGCTGACCTCTTCTGCCACCGACAGGAAATCCTCCGGCGTGGCTGTTTTGTACTTATAACGTAGCCAGTAAGTGTGCAAAATGCGATAATAGGTCTCGTCGCCCACCTGTTGCCGCAGGGCATTAAAGAAAAGAGCACCTTTCCCGTAAACAATGGTCTCGTATTCAGAGCCCGTTCTGAAAGCACTCTCTGGTTGGTTGACAATCGCGTCTAATCCGCTCTGCACTAAGCTCTGCCAGGGAACTTCCCATCGTTGATGGATAATCTGCTCTGCCCGGCGGCGGCCGTACACCTCCTCAAAATAAGCGGTGGTTGAATACTCGGTCAGCCCTTCATCCAACCAAGGATAGGTAACCTGGTCATTACCCACCATATTGTACCACCACTGGTGTCCCATTTCATGGCTCAGCAAAAACTCTTGATGCGCGTGTTTACCCCGGTAAAGGTCTGTACCGAGAAGCGCTAAATTGGCGTACTCCATGCCCCGGTAGGTAATAGGCGCTTCCACCACGTTCATAGTCCGGTAAGGGTAAAAGCCAAATTTCTTTTGGTAAATGCGAAAGACAGCCATGCCGTATAGAGAAGCAATGTTGCCATTGATCCCGTCCCCAGTGAGGTAGTAAGAACGGAAGCGCACGCCGTCAACATTTTTCTCCACAAAATGATAATTGGGGCTGAGGAAAAAAGCGAACTCACGCACGGGCCCGGTGACGTAGGTTTCTCGCACCTCGCCGGTGCTCGTCATCGGCTTCCGAGCCACGGCAATGCCCGGGTGTATAGCAGTGAGTGTCCGCGAATAAGTCGCCGTCACGTGATAAAGGGCTGCTTCGCTAAAAAGAGTATCCCCCATGGGCAAGCCGGAGTTCAGTGCCCAACCGCCGGGAGTATACACGGCTAAGATAGGATAGGAGAGGGGCAAGTTTAGCACCGATTGGCTCAGGCCAAAGAGCGTGTAACGGTTATCCGGCTTCGCTGGAGCTTTCAGCGTGTAACGCAGAGAAATAATAGCCTTCTCGCCATTACCCAATGCTGTCGCTAAGGGAATATGCAAAGCAGTCGTATCTACACTATAATCGAAGCTGACTACAGAACCGTTAAGAACCGCCCTATTCACTTCCATACTGCCACCATAGTAGGACAGATTTGGGTATAAGCGGAAATAAATATCCCGCACAGGGGTATCTGTCCGGTGGATATAGCGCACAACTTCTTCACCTCGCAGTAAGCGATCTTTGTAATTGACGGTGAAAGTGATCCAGTAGCGGGGCAATTGGCGAACATAGGCAAGGTCCAAATCTGAGATTGCCTCGGGCCGCATATCCGGTCGGTAAGCGGTCATGGGGTCGAGTGGCTGTTTGCTGCGACAAGTACTCAAGGAAAAGATGAGCACTGCTGCCAGTAAGATAGCAGCGGCAAATGATCCTATGATTCTGCGACTCTGTTTTCGCTGCACGGAGCACCCCTTTAGTTGCTTATTAACCAACGCTAATTACTTTATACCCGCCCAAAGTAGGGCAGGTTGGCGGCGGCCACAGCGCCTATACTCCTTGACCTCGAACAACTCCTAACCGCAATCACCGTGTCGGAAAGCCCAAAGAGCCGCCAACCTGCCATATTCATACTCGCCCAAAATGCTGTGAGACTTCCAAACTCTTGTAGAAGGTGGCAGATATAACGACACACTCAGCACCATCATATAGTTTACACCGTGGCCGTCTTCTGTGCAAGGCTACAAACACAAAACACCACCACGATGTGGGGAAAACATGTGGATAACCTGTGCACTTCATAGGACATCCTGTGCAAAAGTTGCCACTTTTTCCACAGGCAGCACCGGGAGTGCTTTGTCTTCGCGACAGGATGCCCTCCGCCCCCGTTGCCTGGCAATTTTGCTCAACGCGCCAGCGCTGTGCTATGATATGGTGCTTTGCCGTAGCGCAGAAGCCTAACAAGAGCAAACAGAAACGAAAAGAATACTTTTCCCGATCCCGATAATATAGAGGTACTATTTTGTCACAGAAAGGAAATGCCGTCCAGCCACTAGCGCAGCGTAAGGTGTTAGTCATCGGCTTGGACGGAGCCACATACACCATCATTGACCCACTTATCGAACAAGGGCAACTGCCAACACTGGCCCGACTGCAAAAGGAAGGAGCCCGGGGGGTGCTGACTTCCACCATGCCGCCGAACTCAGCGCCGGCATGGACCAGTTTCATGACCGGAGTAACACCCGCCCGACATGGCATCCTGGACTTCAAAGAAGCGGATTTGCACCGCTATGACGGTTTTACTGGCAACTTTGTGACTTCGGCGGCCTTTGCCGGTCACACCATTTTTGACCTGATCGGTGAGAAAGGTGCCGGGGTGCTGGCCTTCCGCGTCCCCATGACCTACCCAGTGTGGCCGGTAAACGGTGTCATGGTAGCAGGGTATCCTACCCCCGACCGCCGCCAGGCATACGTCTATCCGCCTGAACTGACGGCGGAGTTCGATCCCATTGCCGGCTTTTCCCACGACGAAATTGCCCGCGCCGGCCTCCAGGAAGAACGACAGAACGCCGACGAAGAAATCGCCACCTTAATCCAAGCCATGAGCCGCTTCCTCCAGGAAGGCAAGCTGGATTTCTACATGGGCGTCACCGGCGTCAGCGATGGCTTTCACCACAAGTTCTGGAAGTATCATGACCCAAGCCACCCGCTATACGACCCAACGTTACCGGAAGCGACACACAACATCATTCGCGAGTACTACGGTAAATTAGACCGCGCCGTAGGCGAGCTGCTGGCACACGTCAATGATGACTGGCTCGTGCTGGTCATGTCCGACCACGGCGGCGGCCCCCGGCCACACCGACAGTTCAACACCAACGCCTGGCTGCACCAACACGGATGGCTACACCTCAAAGGAAGCGGCGAGTCCTCATGGCAAAAACGCCAGCGACACACGCTGGAATGGCTACGTAACAAAATTCCATTCAAAACATGGCTGGCACAACATTTGCCCGGCTCTGTTCAAGAAGGGGTCCGGGCCCTACGCACCGCCACAAACCTCATTGACTGGGAGCGCACAAAGGCGTATCGCATCGGCTTACAGTTTCCAGCCGAGGGAGTCGTGATTAACTTGCGCGGCCGCCAGCCGGAGGGCATTGTGGCGCCGGGAGAGGAATACCGGCAGTTGCAGGATGCTATCATCGCCGCTATCAAAGGAGTGCGTGACCCAGAGACAGGCGGACCAGTTATTGAGGCTGCTTACCGCCGGGAAGAGCTTTATCCCAGCGGCAACTTAGACCAAGTTCCGGATGTCCTCTTCGTTATGGCACCCCATCTCGGCGGCGGTGCCGACCTTGACCAGCTATTTGGCCAATTGCCGCTGAGCTACTTGGAACGGCTGAATGGCGACCATACCATGCACGGCATCACTTTGGCTTGGGGAAAAGGAATACAGCCAGGGAAGCAATTTGACCTGAATATCGTTGATTTAGCCCCGACGATTCTCTACGCGATGGGCTTGCCGGTGCCCTCTGGCATGGATGGCCGGGTGCTAACAGAGATATTCACGCCGGAATATGTAGCCGCTCACCCTGTTCAACATCGGGAAGGCGGCGCTCTGGGCGAAGAGGAAAGCGACCATTACCAATTAAGCGCCGAGGAAGAAGCAGAAATCCGCAAAGCGTTAGCCAGGTTAGGGTATGTCGATGAATAAATTGTCATCTTCGGCACCCCTCTTGTTCACAGGGTTTTCAATGTAATGTCGTACTCTGATATACAGTGCCCTACCATTCTACACGTAATTAACACGTTAGGCTTAGGAGGGGCAGAGCGGTTCTTGAGCGGGTTGGTCACGCACCTGAATCGAGACCAGTTCCGGCCGGTGGTGGCCACACTAACAGGACAAGGTCCTTTCGCCGAAGACTTGAAAGCGGCCGGCATTGAAGTACATCATGTACACTTCAACGGGGCGCGAGATGTAACGGGCACAATACGTTTACAACAGCTCATGCGTCAGTTGCGGCCGGCTCTGGTGCAGACATACCTGACGGTAGACGGCTTTCATGGCCGCTTAGCGGCGTGGTTTGCGGGGGTGCCGGTGCGGGTCGCCATGCAGCAAAACGCGTTCGGAGGAGGAGCATTTTTCCCCTTCTGGCAAAGATGGCTTAATATCCTACTAAACCGGACAACGCAGCAATTTGTCGCCGTCTCAGCAGGGGCAGCCGCTTATCTGCAGGAGACAGAAAATGTCCCGGCGGAGAAAATCATCGTTATCCCCAACGCCATCGAACCGGTGCAGCCGGTATCCCCCGCCGAAGCAGCATCTTGGCGCCGACAAATGGGCATCCCTACCGAGGTCCCATTATTGGGCATTGTCGCCCGGCTGACGGAACAAAAAGGGATCAGCTATTTGCTGCAAGCGCTAACACAACTAACACGGACAAATGAGCTTTCCCCACATTGCGTTATCGTGGGTGAAGGTGTTCTGCGCCCGGCACTGGAAAGGGAACGAGACCGTTTGGGGCTGCGACAACAAGTGCACTTTTTAGGCCATCGTCGGGATATTCCGCAAATACTAAGCGCACTGGACCTTTTCGTGCTGCCTTCATTGTATGAGGGCCTCTCTTTAGCGTTGCTGGAGGCAATGTCCGCCGGCGTGCCAGTGGTGGCGACCCAAGTCGCCGGCAGCCAGGAGATCATCGTCAACGGCGAAAACGGCATATTAGTGCCACCGCAGGATGCAACAGCACTGGCCGTGGCCATCAGCCGGACGTTGCAGCAGCCCAAGAAGACAGCCAAGATGGCCACCCGGGGGAAAGAGTCAATCCTGAGAAGATTTACCATCGACGCCATCGCCCGACAATACGAAGCGCTATATGCACGGTTATTGGGCCGACCACAAAAACCGTCGAGAAAACACAATTCGAGGTCGTAATGTAATAAGGAATTGGACTCTGGTATTTTTTGTTTTAGCCACAAAAAACCCAGAACTTCACAGATTTGGGCCGAAAAGCAAAGGAAAATCTAAGTTAATTCGTGCAATCTGTGGCAAAGATAGTTAGGTCGAGCCTAAAACATCATTTTCGCCAGACTCCAGTAAGGAAGCTATCAGGCAGGGTGGTATTTCCGTCAATAAATGCCATCCCAAAGGGCTCCTGAACAATTCGAACAAAGGAGAGTTGTTGAGTATGAAAAAGACAGTAGTAATACTAATAGGATTAGTTATGATCATCCTCGCATTAGGAGGAATCATCACTTTTTCTACAAATAACGGTCCTATAGCTATTGCAGATAGTGGTGGCCCAGCAGTGGCCTCTCAACCCAATACGGGACAAAATGCCCCCCAGTACATTCCTCCAGTAGACGGCAAAGAAAGGTTCCCGGGCATTTACGTTTGGGACGGGCCATGGAGAGGTTTATTGCCTTACGGCAACGAGGATTTAGGCACTACGTTTCCCATTCGTGGCCACGTAGCAGTGTTCAACTGGGGCGGCACAAATGGCTTACAGTGGGGGCCTTTCAACGAGCCGAATTCCTATTCGTTCGGCAGCATCGACGCCTGGCTTAGAGAAATGTGTAACAGGCCCAGCATAACACCAAAAAACCGCAAGGGTGCTTTCTACATCAATCTCTACAACGATGACGGCGATATTCACATTCCAAGTTACATGTATGATCCTGACAATAAGTGGTATAACGGTTATGGCAACCGCGGGGAATCGGTAGTAGAAATGTCCAACGGGACATTGCTCCCCAAGTACTGGACAGATTACTTTCTCAATGAATACCAAAAGTTTGTCATTAGGTTAGGGCAAAAGTATCGCAACAGCAGTGATTGTATCGGCTTCATCGGCATCGGGACAGGCCGTCACGGCGAGACCTGGCCTGTCACGCCGATGTGGCGTCCCGCTGAAGCCGCCGCATTAAAGGCGGCAGGGCTTACCGGCGATAAGTGGGTTCAGTACGTCAAAGACGTCACCGATGTTTACGTCCAAGCGTTTACCGGCGACCCACGCTACGGGGGCTGCTCTGGAGGATCATGTATTCCCCTCATGTTGCAAGCAGCGCCTTACTTCGACTCTCCTACAGAACGGAGAACAGAAACGGATTACGCTGCTACTTTTGGCGTCGGTGATTCCCATAACGGCTTGTACCCCGACCAGGAAGGCGCCCATTATCCTAACGGCATTGGACAGTACGACCCCATCATGAAGCACTGGCAAGAGGCCCCCATGGCTTTTGAGACCTACGGATACATGTTAAGCTGCACAAACGATAACGACCCACGTGCCGCCGATACGCCAGATCGTGCCTCTTGGAATGTGTATTGGGCCATGTTAAACGGCTTAGACAAGCACATCGACTTCTTACGCCCGCGCGTAGACTTGCTTCTAAAGCCGGCGCCAGGATCAAACCCCAATGATCCATCAACGCAACCGTGGAACCCTCCTTGTCAGTGGGGCTTCTGTGCTTATCCCGAGGATCGTCTCCTAAAATACAATCTCGCCATCTTCGACAGAACCGCCAAATACATGGGCGTTACGATCGACAATACGCCCAGCGTCTGGGTTGCATTGCGCGAACATCGCACACCTTGGTATGTCTGCTGGCAAGATAGCTCTTCCCGCCCACCTATAGACAATGGCCCTCTCGTGGGGAACTTCTCCTTCTGGCTTTACCAAAATGACGGTATCCCCGGCGGCCAAACTGTTCCGGAAACAAATGAGCTTACCAACCACGCTGGCGTCGACGTGAGTCACATGGGGAACAATTACAACCCGTACAACCCCAACTTACCTTACGTGAAAGAAGCCTGGTACATCCGTCGCACCGATGAAGATATGGGTAACCCCTACATGTTCTTTAACGTTGATGATGGCTATATTTACGGCGGCACTAACACCGTAACGGTCACGGTCACGTACATAGATATGTACACTGACACCTGGAGCCTGCAATACGATGCTCGCGCCGGTTTGACGGATAGTAAAATCATGACTGCCGCTGTCACGAGCATCGATGGTACGCCCATGCCGGCTGGCACCATGTTTGTGCAAAAAGAGGGCACGAAACAAGTGAAGAAAGCGGTGTTCGTCATGCATGATGCCCGTTTCCACAACTACTTCGCCGGCCAGGCTGACTTCAGGATCAATTCCAACGGCGACGGGAACGAGTGGATTCACATGGTGGATGTCAAACGAGGCGCACATGAGGCGGAACCGACACCAACTCCATCACCGACCCCAACAATAACACCCACCGGCACCGCGACGCCGACGGCAACCCCTACAGTGGCAGCAATTCACGGCACAACATGGGTAGACCAGAACCAAGATGGTCTACGCCAAGCCGGAGAGCCACCTTTGGCCGGAGCGCTGATGCAGCTCTGGAACAGCGACAAAACTACATTGGTGATGACAGACACAACCGGCACCGACGGGCAGTATGCACTCAACGATATTGCCCCTGGAGATTATCAGTTGGAAGAAGTGCCACCACCTAACTACCAGCCTCTCTTCTTTTCCGAAATTCCGCTGACGGGCTTACAAGCAGGGCAGGTGTTAGTCATCGATTTTGCTAATAAGGCATTACCCACACCAACACCAACAATAACGCCGACACCAACGCCAACACCAACACCAGCACCCGCGAATATCCAAGGTGTTGTCTTCGAAGACAGTAACGGTGATGGCCAGCAAAACTCAGGGGAGCAAGGTTTTGCCAATATCACCATCCAGCTATTCTCTAACAACACGGCATTGTCACAAATGTCGGAAAGAGACTTAGTAGGAGAAACAACGACCCTAACAGATGGTACTTTCCAGTTTCGGGACCTAACTGCCGGCTCTTACACAGTGGCGGAAGCGCATCCATACGGCTATCTACCGGTGGGCGGCAATGCACACCAGGTTACATTAGATAGTGGCGACTCAACAACGGTGAACATCGCTAACCGAGCAGCGACCATGTTCTACGTCCCGTGGATATGTGCTCCCTAAAGAGCCCAGGAAGAGAACAACGCTGATACGACAGAGTTGCAACACGTATTCGTATCACCCTTAACCCATTTCCATCAGGTCACGGCTAACCGGGTAAGCAAGGAGAAATTAGAGGAACGACCCTATTACATCACATTTTTCGTGTCTTCTCGATATCCTGGGGTAGGGGAAGATCTCATACCTGCCCAGGTTGGAGACCGCAAGAGCTCGTCCCTCCTTTTTGAGAAGATACTATCTTTCCAAAGAAAGGCAAGTACAAACAATGAAGCGAAGAGGTTTCCTGATAATGGTTCTTTTGCTCTCTGCGAGCGGAATACTATTCGGCATCCAGGCTGTCAAACCTGTCTTGGCCAAAGTAAGCGCTCCCAAGGCGCCAATAGGGCCAGTCAACCATCCGGGCATTTACCTGGCCGGCGATCATACCGGTATGAATATGGCCCCAGGCCCCTACGCCCTTACAGGGGGACTCTTGACAATAAACTGGGGCTACATAGAGAAAAATAGCCACGACCCGGCAAGCTATGACTGGTCCCTTATCGACGAATACCTGGGCGAGGCCGGTACCATGAGCAAGTTAGTCGGATTGGCATTTTCAACCTACAACGGCCGTTACCACGCCGGCGTGGTAAATGCCTTGCCAGACTACATGTACGACCAACACTCACCTAATTACATCCCCGGCTTAGTTATTGACGCCGGAGCCTGTGACGCTACCAAAGAAGGATGTGTGAACGGTCGCTGGCTCATTCCCAAATACTGGGACCCTCAATACGAGAGTCTATACGACGACTTCATTCGGCGCGTGGGAGCCCGATATCGCGATGACCCACGAGTGGAGTGGATTGCCATCGGCGCCGGGATGTACGGCGAAATCAACGCCGCCGACGGCAACGGTCTCGCCGGTGATGACGCAAAAGATCACATACCGCTGCACGACGCAGGCCTGGATAGTACAAAATGGGTACAATTTGTTGACCATCTCATTGATACCTATGTTGATGCTTTTTCCGACCCCGTCACCCACAAGCTCAAGAAAGTAATCTTTGTACAGACAGCAACTTACACCTTTTCAGCAACCGAGCGACGTGACATCGCTGCTTACGCCGCCAGCAAAGGAGTTGGTCTTTCCATTAACGGCCTATACGCAGACCAGCTTTTCACCTCCGTGCCAGATCACGAAGGGCATTGGAACATTGGCCTCTACGATCAGCTGCGCCTGTACGGGGACCAGGTACCGGTAGCCTTCGAAACTTATGACTACATGGTGGGCTGTGATGGCGTAAACCAAGTTTACTGGGCCATCCTGAACAGCTTAGACAAACACGTGGACTACCTACGACTGAACATTGACCTGTTCGTCAATCCCCGCTTAGACGACCAGGGGGGCAAAATTTGGGACCCGCCTTTTGCCAGCAATAAAGACGGCAATATCGCCATTTTCCGCTGGGCGAAAGACTACATCGGCAAAAGCATAGAGCCCGATAGCCAAAACCCACCACCCGGCGTTTTTGCGGCCATGCGCGAACACCGTGGACCCTGGATCACCTGCTGGGGCGGTGGCCCTACAGACGGCCAGCGGGAAAGCACCTACTACCCGCAATATGGCGACTACCAATACTGGCTCTACCACCGCCGCGATGTCCCGGGTGGGCGTGATGTCCCCGAAACAAGGGACATCACCGTCGACTTCCTGGGCAACCCCTACGATCCAAAGAACTTCAATGATAACCCCTACAACGCGGGACTACCGCGCACTAAAGAGAGCTGGGTGACCCGCCGCACCGATGAAGGATCGGGGAATCCGTACATGTTCTTTGATATCGACAATCGCTACCTGTTCGACATCAACAAGACTGTATCTACGACTGTTACCATAACGGTCACCTACCTCGATGATAACGGCGATACCTGGGGCCTTTACTACGATTCTTTGGACGGCGTGAAAGCAGCTTATCCCTTAGGCAGCAACCAGCCCTACGTCCAAAACGACGATCCGGCGCCGGCCGGCATGGGCGGTGGCAGTTGGAAGAAGGCACAATTCGTCTTGACTGACGCGCGCTTCAAGAACGGTCTCGACGGAGGCACGGATTTCAAGCTGGACAGTCGTGGTGACGGAGATAACTGGTTCCACATGATACAGGTCACAAAAGGCGAAAGTGTGCCCATGCCGACGCCGACACCATGGTCGCAACCAACGGCGACTCCCCTCCCCACACCCACACCGACGGCAACACCCACTACGGCAACGATCATGGGCAAAGTGTGGAACGACTTGAATCAGAATGGCCAAATTGACGCCGGTGAACCCGGCATCTCTGGAGCGACTGTGGCCATATACCTTAACGGTAGCACTCCTTCCGGATCACAGCCAACGGATACAAGTGGTTATTTCACCTTTCCGAACCTCACGCCCGGCTACTACCTGGTACGGGAGACCAATGTTAACGGCTACACCGACACAACCAGCAACGTACAAACTGCTGTCATCAGCAGTGGGATGGTAAAAATTGTGAATTTCGGCGATTACAAGGAAATGGCCAATCTAAGTCACTTTTTCTACATCCCCTTGATCCACCGATAGACAGAAAGCAGAGGCTGTCACCATAATAGTGACAGCCTCTGCCCACAACGGCATCAATCAGTAAGAGAAACGGTATGAGGGCAAAGAGAGAACTATATCCCTGGATCATTAGCCTCCTGTTCATCTTGATTATTGCGACCACAACTGTCTATACCAGCGACGGTCACGGAGTCCAGGCTGCCATGGGCCTGCAACAGGAAGGCACACCAACGCCGACAGCAACAACAACGGGGACGGCAACGCCAACACCAACGCCGACAGTCACACCGTCCGGCCCTTTTGGAGGAAATCCACCTTTACCTTTGGCCTGTGGCGCTGAAGTGCACCGGGACACCCAAAGCGCGCCCTCTCGCGTCCTAACTTACAGTTGCCGGCCAACCTGGTTGGAGTCAGGACCTGAGCATTTATATCGCCTCAACCTTTCCCCAACCCAGCCTCTCACGCTTACCCTGAGCGAAACAAGCGCCGACTTAGACGTGTTCCTGCTCTCGGATATGGACCCCGACACTTGTATAGCAGCCGGAGATACTTACATCCAGCGAGATACCCTCCCGGCCGGGTTGTATTACGTGGTTGTAGATGGCTATAACGGCGCCGCAGGGGAATATACACTGCGCGTTTCCTGCCCAACCGGCAAGCGCGCCACGAGCACGCCAACGCCGACAAACACACCGACGCCGGTGTATACTTACACCCCGACACCATTTCCCACCGAGACACCCACACCAACGGCAACACCACTTGGCTTCCGCCATTGGGAAGCTTACCTTCCTACGCTGTTAAAAGTAGTGCCGGGGCCAACCCCACCGCCGGTGACAGT
>WFQT01000328.1 GCA_015486895.1 Anaerolineae bacterium | reverse complement strand
CAAAACGTTCCACCATGTCTGCCCGCTCCGGGGAGCGCTTGGCCAACGGTGAAATGTCCAGTGGGTAATCGATGAGGAATGTCGGCTGGATTAGGTTTGACTCCACATAGTGATTTAGCAGCTTGTCAATGAGCTTGCCCCGGGGTGTGCCCGGCTTAATGTCAATGCCTCGCTTTTGCATCACAGCCTCTAAATCGGCGGCTGCCGGGAATTGATCGTAGTCGATGTCGCTGGCGTCCAGAATCGCCTGTCGCAGCGAAATGCGGGGCCATGGCGGCGTGAAGTCTATTTCCTGGCCCTGGTATGGGATTTTCAGCTTGCCGTGGACTTTCTGCACGACGTGTGCCACCATCTCTTCCGTGCGCCGCATGACGCCGTTGTAATCTGTGTATGCTTCGTAAAATTCGAGCTGGGTGAATTCCGGATTGTGCTTAAAACTTACTCCTTCGTTGCGGAAGTCGCGCCCGATCTCGTACACCCGCTCATAGCCTCCGACAATGAGCCGCTTCAAATAGAGCTCGAAAGAAATGCGCAGGTAAAGGGTTTGTTCCAACTGGTTGTGGTAGGTGACAAAAGGCCGTGCTGCTGCCCCGCCGTAAATAGGCTGCAAAATCGGTGTTTCCACTTCTAAGAAGCCTTCGCCGTCTAAATACTCCCGCAAAGCGCTGACGATTTGGGCCCGGGTGCGGAAAATCTTCCGCACGTCTGGGTTAGTCAGCAAGTCCACGTAGCGGTAGCGGTAGCGGGTCTCGTCATCGGTGATGCCGTGCCATTTGTCCGGCAGCGGGTGCAGCGTTTTGGAGAGCAAGGCGATCTCCTGCACGCGGCAGGTGACTTCGCCTGTTTTGGTGCGGAAGATTGGCCCTTTGACCTGGATAAAATCACCTAAATCGATCTGTTTGCGAAAGAACTCATTATAGCGCTCTGCGCCTAAGTCGTTGCGACGCAGGAAGATTTGTAGCCGGCCGCTGCTATCTTCGATATGGGCGAAAGTGATTTTGCCCATATCCCGGCGTAGCACCATGCGCCCTACTAAGACGACTTCTTGCTCTTCTGCCAATTCCCCGGCCTCGAAAGCCGCTTTGACCTCTTGAGTGGTGTGTGTGCGTTGGCTGCGGGGTGGGTAGGGATCGATGCCTGCCTGACGCAGAATATCCAGTTTTCGGCGTCGTTGTACTTCCTGCTGGGTGACATCTTCCATGCTCATGTGTTAACAATCTCCGTTTCTGCGGAAAAGGGAAGCTATGACGTAATAAAAAACTTTCGGTGCGATTGGTATCACTATTCTACGGCTAATATTTCCAATTCTATTAAGCCGCCGGGTGTTTCCACGCTGACGCTCGCGCCAGGTTGTCGACCAATGAGTGCTTTGCCGATGGGAGAGACATTAGAAATGCGCCCTGCCAAAGGATCGGCCTCGGCTGAGCCGACGATGTGGTAAGTTTCTGGCTCGAAGTCAGCCTCGCGCACGGTGACCCGGCTGCCCAACTGGATGGTATTGCGAGATCCGTCGTTTTGGATGATGACAGCATGGGAAATTTTGTAATGCAACTCCTTGATTTCGCCCTCAAGGAAACCTTGTGCCGTCTTGGCTTCATCGTACCCGGCATTTTCGGAAATATCGCCGTCCGCTTTGGCATCGTGGATTTGTTTGGCGACTTCCGGCCGGCGAACGTTAATCAGGTAGTCCAGCCGCTCTTTGAGTTTGCGCAGTCCTTCTTCTGTTAAAAAAACTTGTTTCTCTACAGCCATCTTTTTCACCCTTTGAACGTGTCCTAGAATTACCGTCCACTGCTGACCATAATGGGAGTCTTTAGTAGTGTGTTAGTAGTCGCTGGATAACAACAAAAAGACTGAGAGCGCACCCTCAGTCTTTGCTTCGGTGTCACAATACATTTTTATTATAATGCTAATTGCCAATAGCGCCAAATGCGGGGCAGCAGGCGCGGGCCAATGCTATACTACTGTTCCGAAAATAGCCACAGAAAGGCACAGAAAGACACGGAAGGGTACAAAAATCATTTTCATCGTTATGCGGTGAGCTATCGCTCATGGCGACTGCTTCGAAAATAGGACGCTGATGACGCAGATGAACGCTGATTTCCGCAGATTCCTAAAGCATTATCTGCGTAGATCTGTAGAATCAGCGCAATCAGCGTTTTTATTTTCATCGTTATGCGGTGTGCAGCCGCTCATGGCGACTCCCTCAGTTTCGCGCCCAGAAGCCTGATTTCAATAGTGTCCCGGAAGTTTCCCTGCTGCCGATACGGGCAATTCGACAAAATGGCTATTATGACTATCATGGTGAGAGTGGGATGATGGCAAGGGTATATCCCTGCATTGAGAAGATATGCAATGGGGAATATGGACGAGAAAACATTACAAATCATTGGCTTCGATAAAGTCTTAGAGCGGCTGGCAAGCCACACGACGTTTTCGGGCGGGAGGGAAGCAGCTTTGTATTTGCGTCCCCACCCTGACTTGGACGAGGTGCGGCGGCGCTTGGCGGAAACGGAAGAAGCGCGCACGCTGCTGGCAAGTCGCACCGTGGAGATGGGCGGTATCCATGACGTGCGGCCACTGGTAGAGCAGGCTGAGCGGGGCGTGATGCTGCGACCGTCAGAATTACTGGAGGTGCAAAGTACCCTTCGCCAAGCAGGCAACTTGCGCCGGGTATTAGTCCGTTTTGGGGAGCAGTTTCCCAACCTGGGTGAGTTAGGATATCAGATTGAAGATTGTCGTCACGTTGCCGAGCAGATCGGTGGTGCTATTGATGATAGCGGGACGGTAATGGATAACGCCAGCACTAAACTGTTGCAGATCCGGCAAAAGATGAAAGAGGCGCAGGGGCGACTCATGCGCGCTTTGGAGCGGATTATTACCTCGCCGGCGTATGTGCCTCACTTGCAAGAAGCGCTGATTACCCAGCGCAACGGCCGTTACGTTATCCCGGTTCGGGCGGAGTCCAGGGGAGCAGTGCGCGGCTTGGTGCAAGGTCAATCTTCCAGCGGGGCCACGTTTTTCATTGAGCCAATGGCTACCGTGGAGTTAAACAACCAGGTACGAGAATGGCAATTGGCCGAGGAGCGGGAAATCCGGCGCATCTTGGGCGAGTTGAGCAACGCAGTGGCAGAAGAAGCAGTTTATATCGTGCGCACAGTGGAGATTTTGGCGGAGCTGGACTTGATTTTTGCTCGGGCCCATTACGCTGAAGCTCTAAATGCCAACAACGTGGCCGTGTTGCCGTTTGCCTCTCCCCGGCCCATTGGAGACGAAGCAGAGGCAGAGCGGATGCCTCTCCAGCATCCTGGCGTCATTTTGGACTTTAAGGCAGCACGGCACCCCTTGCTGGACCCAGCTACCGTCGTGCCTATTGATGTGCACTTCGGGGAAGATTGGTTTGTGCTTCTCATTACCGGGCCGAACACCGGCGGTAAGACGGTTACCCTGAAAACTGTGGGGTTGTTGACGGCCATGGCGCAGAGCGGCATGCACATTCCGGTGGCAACGGGGGGGCGGTTTACTCCATTTGAGTCGATTTATGCCGATATTGGTGATGAGCAGTCCATTGAGCAAAGTCTCTCTACGTTTTCCGCCCACATGAACAATATTATCCGCATCTTGCAACAGGCTAATAGTAATTCTCTGGTGCTTCTGGATGAGCTCGGTGCTGGTACGGACCCGGAAGAAGGATCGGCGTTAGCTCGCGCTTTGCTGAATTTTCTGTTGCAGCACAGCGTGCCAACCATTGCCACGACGCATTATCCGGAGCTGAAAGTGTTCGGTCATAACACAGCCGGAGTGATCAATGCCAGCGTGGAGTTCGATCCGGAGACATTAGCGCCGACTTATGAGTTGAGCATTGGCCTGCCGGGACGTTCCAACGCGCTGGCCATCGCCCGACAGTTGGGGCTTTCCCAGAGCATTATCGCCGCTGCTAAAGCTATGGTGCGGCCGGAGTCATTGGAAGTGGACCGGCTGTTAGCAGAAATCCGCACGGCACGAGAGGATGCTCGGCGACAGCGCCAGGAAGCCGCCCGGCGCTTGCAGCAATTAGAGGCGATGGAAGCGGATTTGCGTTATCAAACCACTGAGATCGAAAAGGTCCGGCGGGAAGTGATTAACGAAGCGCGAGAGGTAGCCCAGGAAGAGCTATCATCGGTGCGGGCGGAAATTGCCCAGATACGCAGCCGGCTGCACTCGTTGGGCAGTGTTGACCGTTCGTTGCATGAGCAGATGCTGGCAGAGGCAGAGAAAGTGCTGCGGGAACGTGAGAAAGAGGCGGCTGTGGTGGAAGAAGCTGCGCTGACAGCGGCGGCACTCCCCGCCGGGCCACTGCAAGTTGGCGATAAGGCTTGGGTGCCTAACCTCGCGACTAACGGTGAAATCGTTGCCATTGAAGGAGAAGAAGCAGAAGTGCAGGTAGGCTCTTTCCGATTGAAAGTCCCTTATCGGCGGCTGCAACGAGCGGAGGCACCGGTTGCCGCTGCGAGTGAAGCGGAGGTTGCTCCTGCTGCTGTGCGGAGCGTAGGCGTTGAACTAGATGTGCGCGGCCAACATGTCGAAGAGATGTTGCCGAAATTGGAAAAGTACCTGGATGATGCCTATTTGGCGGCTATGCCTTGGGTGCGCATTATTCACGGCAAAGGTACGGGCACTTTGCGCCAGGTAGTACGAGATATGGTGCGCCGTCACCCGTTGGTAAAAGCTTACCGTAGTGGCGAGGCTGGTGAAGGTGGCGATGGCGTCACGGTAGTGACGTTCGTCGGTAGCTAACTTTCCAGAGTGATAGTGGGCGTTACACTCCTACCTGGTAGCAGTTCGCCATGAGCGGCTGCACACCGCATAACGATGAAAATAAAAACGCTGATTGCGCTGATTCTACAGATTAACGCAGATAATTCT
>WFQT01000327.1 GCA_015486895.1 Anaerolineae bacterium | reverse complement strand
TACCTTGCCAGTCATCCAGAGTTGGCCGCAATCAATCAGTCTTTCATTGGTCAAGAGGGATATCTAAAACTCTGGAAGCTGACAGCGCAAACTGATGCAAAAGACAAAGGAACAAAACAATGAAAGGTCAGATACTCTATCAAAAGGCGAAGAAGCTGATTCCAGGCGGAACCCAGTTGCTCTCTAAACGCCCAGAAATGTTTTTGCCTAAACAATGGCCGTCCTATTATACCCAGGCGCACGGCGTAGAGGTCGTTGACCTGGATGGCAATGTTTACACTGATATGAGTGTCATGGGGATAGGCGCCTGTGTGTTAGGTTATGCAGACCCAGAAGTGGACGCCGCAGTCAAGGCGGCTGTTGACCGTGGCTCTACCTGTACACTCAACGCACCGGAAGAGGTTGAACTGGCGGAACTGTTGTGCGAGTTGCATCCCTGGGCACAGATGGTACGCTATGCTCGCGCCGGCGGCGAGGCCATGTCTATGGCAGTGAGGATTGCCAGAGCGCACACACGACGGGATAAGGTGGCGTTTTGTGGTTATCATGGCTGGGCTGACTGGTATCTGGCAGCTAACCTGGGGCAAGATGATGCCCTCGATGGACACTTGATGCCGGGGTTGGATCCGGCCGGGGTACCGAGGGGGTTAAGAGGAACAGCACTGCCATTTCACTATAATCGCATCGATCAGCTCAAGGCGATTGTAGATGCCAATCGAGACAACCTGGCCGCTATTGTGATGGAGCCACAACGAGGTCAGCCGCCAGAGCCGGGGTTTCTGCAAGCGGTACGAGATATTGCAACCGAAATCAGTGCTGTGTTGATCTTTGACGAGGTAACTACTGGTTTCCGTATGACGACTGGCGGCATTCATCTATTGTTAGGCGTAAACCCGGATATTGCCGTCTTTGCCAAGGCCATGGCCAACGGGTATGCAATGGCAGCGGTGATCGGCACGGAAGAAGTGATGCAGGCGGCTCAATCCACGTTCATCAGCAGCACCAACTGGACGGAACGCATCGGCCCGGCAGCGGCATTGGCTACAATCCGCAAGCATCGCCGCGAAAATGTGGCTGAGCACTTGATCCACATTGGCAATCTCGTCACGGCTGGGTGGCGGCAGGCGGCAGAGGAAGCTGGATTGAAGCTGCACACTAGCGGTCTGCCAAGTCTTGATCACTTCAGCCTGGAGTACGAAGATGAGTTAGCGTTGACGACCCTTTTTACCCAAATCATGCTGGAAAAGGGCTATCTGGCCTGGAATCAATTCAAGCCATCTTTTGCCCATCAGGAACATCATGTCAAAGAATACCTGGATGCTGTCACTGATACGTTTGCCATCCTGGCCGAGGCAATCGCAAAGGGAGACGTTGCCAGCCGTCTGAAGGGGCCAGTAGCGCGACGTGGCTTTTATCGGCTTGCATGATACCTGCAGTGGTAGGAAGATCAATTGAACTATCGTCTCCTGGGTAAAACAGGTCTCCGGATATCCATTGTTGCCTTGGGAACCGTCTCCCTGGGCGTGGAGTATGGTATCGAGGTACCCGGAGAATTCGGCCGGCCCACAGAGGCTGAAGCCATCCGGCTACTGCAGCAGGCGGCTGATGCGGGCATCAACTTGTTTGATACGGCGCCAGCCTACGGTAAGAGCGAACAACTTTTGGGTGTGGCACTGGGATCACATCATGAATGTTACCTGGCAACAAAGGTATCTGTTCCTATAGATAGTAACGGCAATCCAATGCATGGTCCTGGATTGCGACAAGCAGTGTTATATTCGCTGGAAAGCAGTTTACGTGCCTTGCAGCGTGATGTATTGGACATTGTTCAGATCCATAATGCTACATTAGATGTAATCGCTCAGGGCGAAATGGCGCAGGTCCTGCTGGATGCGCAACAACAGGGAAAGGTGCGCTTTTTGGGTGCCTCAGTCTATACAGAGGCAGAGGCCTTGGCGGTTATCGAAGCGGATTATTTTGATATGCTTCAGGTGGCCTATAACGTGCTGGATCAACGCATGGCCCGGCGGGTGTTCTCTGCTGCCGAGCAAGCGGGCGTGGGAATTATGGTTCGTTCGGCCTTTTTAAAAGGCGCATTGACAGCCAAAGCCCGTTGGTTGCCGCCAGAATTGACTGAATTGAGACAGGCAGCCGAACGCTCCAAGGACGTTCTGGGGGGCTCGTGGCGTTCATTACCAGAAATGGCTCTACGTTTTTGCCTGTCGGCCCCGCAGGTGGCCACGGTGTTAGTAGGGGCACGCACGATTCAGGAATTGAAGCAAGCTCTGGCTGCAGCGGAATCTGGTACACTGCCTGAGGAAGTGCTGGCCCGGACACCATCCCTGGCGCTGACAGATGAACATTTGCTGAATCCGTCTTATTGGCCCGTGGTATGAATACCAATCCATCAATTCTCTTTCGTTGTGACGGTTCGCCTGAGATTGGGTTGGGCCATGTAGTGCGGTGTCTGGCTCTGGCTGATGAGTTGTATGAGGTGCATGGTTGCAGAGTTGCTTTTGCCATGCGTCGTGGCCCACTGGGCTTTGAGATGGTACGGCAAAAGCGATATCCAGTTTTGACGCCACCGGATGATGACAGGCCATTCGACTACGTCCGATGGTTGGCAGAAGCGATTGGCAATGTTAATGCCCGGGTGCTGGTTTTGGATGTTCGCGACGATTTACCCCGAGCGGCCGTGGAAGCACTAAAGGAACAGGGGCTTCTGATTGTAACCCTGGACGACCCCAGTGAGCGGCGGCTGGCATCTGATCTGGCTTTTTACCCACCCGCACCTCAGGTGCGAAGGTTGAATTGGAGCGGTTTTAGTGGTAAAGTGTATATTGGATGGGAGTGGGTAATCCTCCGCCGCGAATTCGTAAATGCAAGGCATTTTGTTGATAAACACTCAAAACATAAAACTCAAAACTCAAAACTTCGTATTTTAGTAACCATGGGTGGCAGCGACCCGGCTGGACTGACTTTGAAAGCTGTAGGAGCCCTTAGCCTATTGGATGAGGACTTTGAAGCCATAATCGTGCTGGGACCAGGGTTTTCACATTATGGGGAATTGGAGGAGTTATTGGCTAAGGCGCGGCGCCAATTTGAGGTGCGCCAGAGTGTAACTGATATGACCGGACTGATGGCGCAGGCGGATTTGGCTGTAGCTTCGTTTGGCGTTACTGCTTACGAACTTGCGGCGATGGGAATACCTGCGATTTACATGTGCCTTACAGAGGATCACGCTGAATCGGCTTCGGCGTTTATGGGCGCGGGCATAGCAATCAGCCTGGGTGTGTTCACCCAGGTGACCGCGCCGATGCTGGCCGGGGCGGTCAGACAATTGCTGAACGAGGTGCCCAGGCGTTTGCGAATGGCTGATCTAACAAGGCGGCGAGTGGATGGACAGGGCACTAAGCGAATTGCCCACACAATGGTAGCGAGGATCAGGAATGACAATGGTTGAAACAAGAGAATGGCAAAACCATAAAGGCGTCATTTTGGACTCTGTCAATGGCTTTGATGTAATCGAGTGCGAAACGTGCGGATTCAAGCATATTGTTCCCATTCCGACTCAGGAAGAATTGGAGGCCGTATATCGTCAGGAGTACTATGCAGTGGAGAAACCGCTGTATCTAGAGAGAGTTAGGGAAGATCTGGATTGGTGGAATCTGGTCTATAGCGAGCGTTACGACACCTTTGAGGAGCTTCTGCCGCCTAATCGCCGTCGCATCCTGGATGTGGGTTCTGGGCCGGGATTCTTCTTACTGCATGGCAAACAGCGCGGTTGGCAAACGCTGGGAATCGAGCCTTCAGCTCAAGCCGCCGCGCATAGCCGTGAACTGGGATTGGAGATTATCGAGGATTTCTTGACGGAGGAAATAGCGAAACGAGTGGGCACGTTCGATGTGGTACACATGAGCGAGGTGTTGGAGCACATTCCAGATCCCAGGAGGATGGTGAGGTTGGCGCAAAATCTACTGGCTCCCGGGGGGCTGCTTTGTGTAGTGGTCCCCAATGATTACAATCCGTTTCAGTATGCTTTAAGGAAGGCTTGTGGCTACGAGCCTTGGTGGGT
>WFQT01000326.1 GCA_015486895.1 Anaerolineae bacterium | reverse complement strand
CTCATCGGGCTGCCCGGTCATCTTTCATAATCTCGCGAAGCAAACTGGTGGCAAAGGCCCCTTTACGCAGGAAGAAGCTGAAAGCGAGGGCATCTTCCGCCTCCTGCCTTATCTCGATTTGAGGCACCCAGATGCGCCCTGGTCGACGGGTGCCAGGTATTTTGTTACGGGCAAAATCCTCCAACGTGACACCACTTTCAGCCAAAACTTCCGCTTCTAATGTGCCTGCTTCTCCTGTTGCCGTCCACATTTTCCCGCCGAAAAGGGGCCCCGTGAAGTGGATCTCGCCTCGCTGGTATCGTTCCTGTTCGCTTTCTGGTGTTTCAATGCTGAACATGCCGCCGGTTGCCTCCTTTTTTGCCACATCCCCAGGCAACAGTCTCCCAAACAGTCCCCGTTCTAAGCGTAGCGCTAAGTAGCGGTTAAACAGCAGCGACTGGTACGCTGAGATAAGGAACCGGCGCAGCCAGCGCTTGCGCGGTCCTTTGCCGAATAGCGCTTCTCGACCTCGTTCCGCGTTATCCCCTTCTGTTCCAAATCGCTGGGGGCCGAAATAGTTAGGTACACCTTCTTGCTGCAACTTCCAGATGATGGACTGCACCTGCTCTAAGGCGCCCGATCCAACACCGCGCACCACAATGCGAAAACGGTTACCCAGCAAGTGGCCGCTTTTTAGCTTGTTCGTGTGACGCTGAGCCCAGTTAACCTGAACCCCAACCAATTCTCTCTCAATGCGGTCAGCTTGCGACGGCGAGAGGCCGGGGAGCGAGAAGACCTGGGTCGTCTGGGCATTGCGGTCTTTTAATCCCGCGTAGCCTATCGACCGCTGTGGCAGGCCGAAAAGTCTGGCCAGTGCTTCCTGCACCCGGGGCGTGGTCAACCCTTCCCGCGTCACAGAGATATACAGGTGGTTGCCGCTCCCTGACGGCTGATAAAGGGGCACCTCTTCCACAATGAAGTCATTCGCCTGAACGCGGAGGCGTCCGCCAATGCCCGGCAGACCAGAAGTGAGGTAAGGCAAGTCACCAGTAGGATACTTCACGATGCTCTCACTGCCGAAGGCCGCAAGACGGCTTCTGCTGGGTGCCCTAATTCCTCAACCATGTGGGCGAAATAGCGATGAAAGCGCCTATCAGTTGTTAGTTCCGGATGGAACGCTGTACCTAAAAGCGCTCCTTGGCGCACGGCAATGATTATACCCTCCCCCGTAGGGGGCATATCCACGCGGGCCAATATCTGAACTGCCGGGCCGACCGTTGCCACTGCCGGCGCGCGGATGAAGACGCCATGGAAAGGCGACACTGGCTCCCCCGGCGGCGAAAAATCGACCAGCGCCGGTACGGTCAGGTCGGCTTCGAAAGAATCAACCTGCCGGCCGAAGTAATTACGCTTGACGACGATGTCCAGCCCTCCAATGAGGGGCTGATCTGAGGCCCTGCCGGTGACCCGGTCGGCCAAGAGGATAAGCCCAGCGCAGGTGCCCCAGATGGGGAAACCGCTATGGGCCAATTGTTGCAATGGTTGTAAGAGGTCGTACATCTTTGCCAATTTACCGATGGTGGTGCTTTCACCACCGGGAATGATTAACCCGTCTAAACCCAGGAGCTCCGCCGGCAAACGGACTTTGCGCGCCTCCCAGCCAATGGCTTGCACTGCCTTGATATGCTCTCGAAATGCGCCTTGCAATGCAAGTATGCCGATGGTTCGTTCCATGCTCTATTCCTGTCTTATTTTCCTGTTCATGGCCGGTCAGCTATCATACTGTGTCATATCTAAAGGCCTGGACTCTGGCGTTTCTATTTTAGCCACAAAACGTCACAGATTTGGGTTGAAAAGTAGAGGAAAATCTGTGTTAATCCGTGCAACCTGTGGTGAAGATAGTTAGATCGAGCCCAAAACGTCATTTTCGCCGGACTCCAGTAAAGGTTAAAAAGCCAATAGCACGATAGTATCCCTGTTGCCGCTTTTAACGTCTACAATCCTTTCCCCGGCCCGAAATCGGGCCGGGGAGTCGTATCTTTGG
>WFQT01000325.1 GCA_015486895.1 Anaerolineae bacterium | reverse complement strand
GCATGGCCCAGTGAAGAAAGCGATAGTTCAGCATCTTGTGAAAACGAGGGAAACGCTCAAAAACCAGGTCATGCACTGTCAAAACTGTGGGCGTTTTTCCCCCCGGCAGCAGTAAATGCTCCAGAGCGTGAAAGAGAATGGCATCAGGTAATAAGTAGCGCATGTAATTAAGTCGGAACAGTTGGCCGGCCCAGACCAGCAAACGCCACACTTTATAGCTATGCTGGACAGTGCGAGTAGGCCATTGCTCCAAGCCGGGCAAAGGCTGCACGCCGGCTTCACGGTTATAGAAAAGGGCGAAACAGTCAGCAGCATCTGGCCTCCGGAGCAAAGCGCGGGTCAGCCGATCGGCGTAGCGGCCCAGGCCGGCCCGCCGATGCACTGCCGCTGAGATATCGAGATAGCAGCGCCCTTTGTTCATGCCATTAAAACCCGCCGGAACTGCTCCAAAGTATAAACGATATCCTCTCTTTCAATGCCGTAATGCGTCACCAAGCGCAGCCGGTTGCCGCCAATGGAGAAAAATAGCACGCCCAACTTGGCCATGGCTGCCACCAACTGCTGCGGTGTCATATCCGACCGCTGCCAGGAAAAGATGATAATGTTCGTCTGCACACTCTCTTCGCGAAGCTCCACCCCAGGCAATTCTGCCAACCCAGCGGCCAGAACACGAGCATTGGCGTGGTCATCGACTAGCCGCTCCACCATCTCATTCAGGGCAACAATGCCCGCGGCGGCAATCACGCCAGCCTGCCGCATACCGCCACCAACGACTTTACGAGCCCGCCGCGCTTCTGCGATGAATTCCTGTGAGCCGCAAACCACAGCCCCCACCGGGGCGGAAAGCCCTTTACTCAGACAAAATGTAATGGAATCTGCTTCCCTAACCAGATCCGCGACAGGTATTCCTAAAGCCACCGCGGCGTTAAAAATGCGGGCGCCGTCGACATGCACCCTCAACCCATGCTTCCGGGCCAATGCCCCCAATTCAGCCATGTAGCGGGGCGAAAGCACTACCCCACCCTTCCGGTTATGGGTGTTCTCAACAGTAATGAGGCGCGTGTGGGGAAAATGCACGTTATCGGGCCGGATGACCGCCTCTACCTCCGCCAGATCTAGCGTACCGTCCGGCCGGTTAGGGACAACACGGGGATGAATGCCCCCCAACGCTGCCATCCCGCCCTGCTCGTAGATATACGTGTGGGCCGAATCACCTATAATGACTTCGTCCCCCCGGCCACAGTGACTAAGTAAGCTGACTAGATTGCCCATGGTGCCAGAAACAACAAACAACCCGGACTCTTTACCCAGGCGCTCAGCGGCCATCGCTTCCAGGCGATTGACGGTAGGGTCTTCCCCCATGACATCATCCCCCACCTCGGCATTTGCCATGGCTCGGCGCATGGCCGGGGTCGGCTTTGTTACCGTATCCGAACGCAAATCAACAAAACGCATTTTGCCCTCCCCAGACGTTTTCCCCGCACACACAACATGTATCTGTTCCAAAAGTAGGGGCGAACCCTTGTGGTCGCCCATCTGGACAGGTACAAGACCTGCCTCTACCCCAGGATATCGAGAAGATACCACAATATTTTACTTGCAGATTCAGTATCATCTCCTGGACTCTGGCATTCTATTTTAGCCACGGAAAAATACAGAATTTAGAGGAAATCAGGCTAAAAATCTGTGTGAGCAGTACAATCCGTGGTTGAATCCAGAGCACAAAAGGGCTGCTTCTTGAGGTACCTTAGCAGCAGTCGCCATGAGCGATAGCTCACCACATAACGACGAAAAAGATTTTTGTACCCTTCCGTGTCTTTCTGTGCCTTTCTGTGGCTCTTTTCGAAGCAGCTACCACACTCACTTAGTACTTGCGCACGAGGCTGCGGTAAATGCTCGGTTCTCGTTGCTGCATCAGTTGCAACGCCTCACGGGCCCGGCGCACCTCGTGCAAGTCCAGCGAAGCAACCACATATCCTTCCGACGGTGCGTCCAGAATGGTGACAATCTCTCCCCACGGCGAGACCACCATGCTCTCACCCCCGAAAGTGTATGACGGTTCTTCACCAATCCGGTTGGCAGCAGCGACGTAAATAGCATTCTCCGTGGCCCGTGCCAGATTAAGAACCCGCCACTTAGCCCGGTCTTTTGCCTCCCAATTCCCTAACACCAGCACCAAATCAGCTCCATCCAAGGCCAAACTGCGTATCGTCTCCGGGAACATCAAATCCCACCCCAATGCAAAGCCGATCATACCGAATTCTGTCTCAAACACAGGAATGCGAAAGCCGCCCCGAAATGCTAACCGCTCCTCACCACGCAGGTGCACTTTGTTATAGCTGCCCACCAAAGCCCCGTTGGCGTCCAAGAGAATGGCACTATCATAGATGATCGTTTCCACTTTAGCCTTGGTCACGCTGCCAAAGGCTAAATGCACCTGATGCTCAGAAGCCAGTTGAGATAGGAAACTGACCACAGGGCCATCAACCCGCTCTGCGAAATCGTTGAACTGCAAGCCACACTCGTAGCCAGTAGTGATCAGTTCCGGAAAGACAATCATGTCTACCGGTTGCTCGCTCTTAATCTGTTTGACATAATCTGCCATTCGGTAGAGATTCTCCTGGGGGACGGCTAATTTTGGTGCCATCTGCACCAAGGCTATTTTCAGCTCACTCATTTTGCGCTCCTTTCCTATTTGACTGGAGTCTGACGAAAATGACATTTTAGGCTCGAACAGGTTACCCCACCACAGATTACATAAAAAACACAAAAATAAAATCTGTGAAAGCCTGCGAAATCTGTGGTTGGCAATTCTGGAACTACAGATTGCATTAACACAGATTTTCCTTTGCTTCTTGACCCAAATCTACGCAAATCTGTGTGTTTCTGTGGCTAAAATGAAAACGCCAAAGTCCAGTATTTGACTTCAGAAGTCATGTAAAACCACTCACTTGGTATCATCTCAATATATGGGAACATACCTTGCTCTCCGAATAAATTCGGGGCTCAAGGCGCAACATAAACCGGTGACCGCAATCACAACAACAATTCCAAAACCTGCCTGCACAGGTATGAATCCAGTCGCCGAAAAACGGTGAATAGGATTGTGGCTACAATTTGTGAAGGTGCAAATTGGGAAGAGGCCGGGTGGAAGCTGACCGTAGGCCCTGGAGCCCCGATGTTTGCGAAGCAACCCCTCGGGGGCTGTCGGCGGGTAAAAACGGCCTCTCCCCGGGTTATTGCGAAGAGACCTCACATGCTGTTTTCTTCCCACTCGGATAAAACACGCTGCCATTCCTCCGGCGTGTTAGCGTTGCGAAAAGAGCGCAATTCTGGGGCGACAAGCTTCATCTCCGCCTCATCTACGTAGCGCACGTTCACATCAGGCAGAAAACTGACTACACGTCGATAACCGGCCTGCAAGCGTGCAGTCACTTTCGGTAACACCCGGTGGCGGCGGTAAAGGGCATGCAAAGGCTCTTCCCGTCCGCCAAGCCGTGGCATGACCACATCAGCCTCCTCTATCCGATCGTACAACCAGCGCAAGAGTCTGGGATCCAGAAATGGCATATCGCAGGCGACGACAAAAACCAGGGGGAAAGCAGCATAAGTCAAGGCAGCATGTACCCCGGCCAATGCCCCGACGCCGACAAAGATGTCCCCATAAATTGGCAGATCAAGAAACTGATAAGTCGCAGCATCATTACTAAGGATAATACGCTGGCGAGCCACCTTTTCCAAACGTGCCGCCACGTGGGCAATCAGTGGCTGACCGGATAGAGGTAATAATGCTTTATTATGACCCATGCGCCGGCTGTTTCCCCCAGCTAAGATCGCTGCCGTTACAGGTAGTGTTCGTTCGCTATGCACACTCCCTCCTTTGAAAATAGCCCCCCGGCCCCCAATTCTGGGGGTGTGTTGCTCCCCCCAAGGTTGGGGGATAGGGGGCGTTTTCATCCGCTGTGGTGTGCCTGTCTGCGTGCCCGCACAGGCAGGCCGTAGGCTCATGACGACTCCCTTGTATCACAATAATAAGCCGGAACAGCGGCAATAGTAACTCCCACTGCGCCACCCGACCGCAAACCAGCCGTAGTATACAATGGGCTGCAACCTTTGCCAAGCAGTAAGCCGGTGTAGACATGCCCTTCCTGGAAGAGTGGCAAGGCATCAAAGAGGAGTAATATGCTAATCATGATTTTGGACAATGCGACAAACGCGATCCGTCGTTTCGAAAGGGTAGCCATTGATGTCCGGCGCCTATCTTCCCCCTCACTTGCATTGCACTTTAGTTTTACCACACCAACAAAGAAAACGGGACGCCGACATTGACATCCCGTTTTTGATAATTGCTGGCCGCGCACCCAGCGTCGAAGCAGAACAAAACAGGCAACCAACCCAGCCAGCTCAGGCCAGGCACCCCCGTGTCACCCGAGAGTGACTGCTTATGGCTGCTTCCTCTCGGACCTGACCAGGTTCGCAGTTTCTCGCCGCACAGGACCCAGCCCTTCAACACCACTTAAGTTGATTGGGTCTGTCTGCCATACCCCTCGGCAGGGAATTCAGCCCCGCTATAGCGGATTGCGGGTACAGGGCACCGCTAGCTCCCCGCTTAGCACGACCGGTGATATCGTACCCGATGCCGGCTCTTTTGTCAAAAAGTGTTCGCACAAAGGAAAAGCCCATCCCCTTGACGAGAGAGACGGGCTCCATATGGCGGAGAGGGTGGGATTTGAACCCACGAGGGCCAAAGGCCCTACGCGCTCTCCAGGCGCGCGCACTAGGCCAGACTATGCGACCTCTCCAAAGCAAAAGTCATTATAGTGATGCAAAATGTGTTTGCCAAATTTTCTACCGGGCAAGTAATCACTAAGATAACCGTCTACTTCTCAGCAGGTCAGGAGCAAAGTTGATTAGAGTCAATAAAAAAGCCCAGCAGATTCGCCGGGCGGAGGCGGAGAGGGAGGGATTTGAACCCTCGGGGGCAATAAACCCCACGCGTTTTCGAGACGCGCGCACTAGGCCAGACTATGCGACCTCTCCACAAAAATTTGATTTTAGCACAAACAGGGTTCTCTGCCAAACACTTCAACGCAATTCTGCCATTGCCCATGCCCCTATTACATCCAAAGTGGACAGGCGTGCTGAAGTCCAGTATAATCACCATTAGCCTTAACTAAGCAATGGTTAAAAAATTAGCATGGCTGCAAGTGGCGCAAAAGGTAAAATGTCAAGGAGGTAAACTCATGAATATTATCAACCGCATTCTCGTTGTCTTGGAGTCATTCATCATCCTGGTGATTGCCCTTATCGTGCTCATCAATCCCTTTGGCACGCTCATGATCACAGAAGGGGCGCTGGTGACATTGGACAGGAAACTATCAACGCTTTACTTCGCCAGCCCGTTCTATTTCACCCTCGGACAAATCTTGTTAGCCATTCTTATCTCCATTTTACTGCTCCTCTTGCTTTTCCTGGAGATTCGCCCTACTAAAAAGGACAGCGTTCGAGTGAAAATAGAGGGCAGTAGCAAAGCCACGGTAGCTACCGATACTGTCGCACAACGGTTGATTTACCGGCTAGACCAACTGCCCGAGGTGCTGAACGTTTATCCCCGGATCAGCGGCCACAAAGAAGCGGTAAACGTGCAGTTGGTACTGGAAACCACACCCGACATAAACATACCCGTGAAGACACAAGAAGTCACAGCGTTGGCCAAAGAAGTCGTGGAAGAGCAAATGGGGCTTACATTGGGAAAATTCTCCGTACATATCAAGCACGTACCCTATCCCGCTAATAGCAGTGCGCCTAAGAAAGAAGAAATCCCTGGCGGTCTGTAATGCTCTCCAAGGGTCACATAAGCAAAATGCGGAATAACACTAAGGTCTCCACAGCAATGTTGTGAAGACCTTAGTTACTATAATACCAGCGATAATCTACAGCGCAGGAAACTACTTCTTTTTTACCGTTATAGTGAGTTCTCCAGTGCCTATATTGATGGATTGAACTCTCACCTCGGCAGCCATGCCAGAGTCCAACGCCGAATTGAGCGCCTCAGAAAGGGAAGAACGCAATTGCCCCGGTAAAGGCAGTGCTCCTAAACAAGCCTTTTCAATATTAACCACCAGATGCCCATCCTGTGCCCGCATGCTCAGCCGTGAAATAACGGTACCATGCAAAGCATTTTCTAACTGCACATCCCCTTTCAAGTAAAGAACTCCTCCTTGAAACCAAACAGTCGCATTAGTAACAGGTAGCTTCTGATCGGCTAACTTGTAGTGCACATAAGATGTTATCTCGGAATCGGTTACCTGGAGCCTATAGGTATCATTCCCAACCTGCTTCCATCCCCCTACCTTCGTCTCTAACGTGTGTGCGGCCTCCTTAGAGACAATAATCTGGCGTTGCGGTACGACAACACTACACTTCGGTGCCAAAACACTACAACCTACCACGACGAAAAGTACTGCTAACAATAGTGCCAAAGATAAAACGAGAGTTGTTCGCGACTGCATGGCAACCTCCTTCAAGTTTGTTTCTCAAGTCTCTGTCCCACGACAACGGTATTCTGACATAGAGGCTTCCCAACCAATTCCTACCGGCCAAGAAGAAAAAATTTCCATTTGTTACTTATACAATTTGCATTAAGATGACAAAAGCGATTATAACCACCAATAGGCAAAGTGTCAAGGTATCCCCAGACGGACAATGGCCTCACTCAGCGCAACTTCCAGTGCGGATGCCTATCCTGGTACGCCCGCATCGGTGAGGATGAAAACAAGATCAGCCCTATAGGTGCAGTACAAATTATTTACAGAGCAAGAGGAAAAGCCGTGACGGAGGAACCATTGAGCTTAGCAGCTCGCATAGAGGCATTATTATTTATTGCACCGGAGTCAATTAGCATCCAAAAGCTATCGTCCAGCCTATCCGCATCACCTGATGCGATCCAAGCAGCATTATCGGCCCTGGCGACATCGTTACAAGACCGAGGGATCCGGCTACAGCAGCACAACGAGCTATTGCAACTGGTAACGGCACCGGAAGCGGCAGCGGACGTCGAGCGATTCCTAAGCCTGGACACGGAAGAAACAAAACTTTCTCGGGCTGCTCTGGAAACCCTGGCCATTGTCGCATTTAAGCAGCCAATCACCCGCTCCCGGATTGCCGCCGTGCGCGGCGTCAACAGTGACAGCGTAGTGCGCACTTTGGTAAACTTAGGTCTAATCGAAGAAGTAGGCCGGCAGGAAAGCGTTGGCCGGCCCATACTTTATGGCACCACGTTGAGCTTCTTGCAATACTTCGGCTTGGAAAGCTTAGAACAACTACCACCCTTGTCACAAACAGAGACTAAAATCATGGCCGAGAGCTTAGAAAGAGCTTTAACATCTCAATAACCCGGAGTGATGTCTTAACAAATGCCATTCCCGGAAAGCTCTCACATTTGGAACTGCTGGACTTTGACCTCTTTTGACAACAGGTGTATAATAATAATACGATATTTTCGTCAGAATGATGGCTTGGCGGCAAGGATGCTTGTTTGAGTAAGAATTGAGGGCAGGTGTTCTAAATTGCAGGCCAAAAAGCCGCTATAAATTTGGGATCGCTCCCTAAAAATGAACGCACTCTCAGGGAATGATTTCCATAAAGGGTAGCTATTAGAGATAGAGAAGGTGTTACAGAAGCGATAAGACTTTTTAGCATAGTTATGTTAGGGGAGCTGGGGGAGTACCCTGGCTGAGAGGGAAGTTTTGAGGCTATTGCCTCGCTCACTTCCGACCCTTTGAACCTGACCTGGGTAATGCCGGCGTAGGGAAGCTTACGACGACGGAAGAAAGGCCATTGCCTCAGGGCAGTGGCCTTTTCTATTATAGGCGTTCGGGAGGAGTACGTGCTTACGCAATACGTAACGCGTATTACATGGTGCGTGGTGCATGTTGCGTATGAGTAAAGGAGGGATTTTTATGTCAAGCGAAAGCAAGAGCGCATGGCCTGCTGTGCAGGCGCCCCCGCAATGGGGGATCGAACCGGTGCCTCACGGGCTTCGGAGATTGGCTTTTCTGGATTATTTCGTCCTTTGGGCAGACCTGGGGGTTGGGTTGTTGGTGCTTTTGGCAGGCAGCCTTCTGGTGCCCAGCATGGGGTTGGGCCAGGCATTGCTGGCGATCCTGGTCGGCACGATTATCGGCAACCTGTTGCTGGGCCTGACCGGCGTCATCGGCAGCGACACCGGAGTGCCCACTATGGTGTTGCTGCGCCCAGTATTGGGGATCCGGGGTTCCTACCTGCCCAGTTTCTTCAATGTGATCCAGCTCATCGGCTGGGGGGCTTTCGAAGTGATCATCATGTCCCAGGCGGCCAACAGCATCAGCCAGAGGTTCCTGGGTTTCTCCAACCTCCTGGTCTGGACGGCTTTCTTCGCTCTGTTATGCACACTGTTCGCGGTGGGCGGGCCGCTGGTGGTTGTGAAGCAGTGGCTGGAAAAATTCGCCGTCTGGCTGGTGCTGGCTACCACGGCTTGGCTGACTTACTACCTTTTCTCTCACTATAACGTAGGGAGCCTGCTGCGTACCCCCAGCACCGGTGGGATGCCTTTCTGGCTGGGCGTCGACCTGGTGGTGGCCATGCCGGTTTCCTGGCTGCCTCTGGTGGCCGATTACAACCGCTTCGGCCGGGAGTCCAAAGGGGCTTTTTGGGGAACTTTCCTGGGATACCTGGTGGCCAATGTCTGGTTCTACGGGCTGGGCGCGTTGCTGGTACTCGCACTGCAAACGCAAGATCTAATCGCCGCTATCATGGGGCTGGCAGGCGGTTGGGCAGCGCTGCTCATCATCCTGGTGGACGAGACGGACAACGCTTTCGCCGATATCTACTCAGCGGCCATTTCTACCCACAATGTGCTGAGCCGGGCGAAGCTGTGGCATCTTGTGGCCGCTATAGGTTTCATAGACTTCCTGCTGGCAGCCACTATCCCGATTGGCAACTACGAGAACTTCCTCTTGCTGATAGGCTCGATCTTCGTGCCGCTCTTTGGCATACTGGCTGCTGACTATTTCGTACTGCGCAGGCGGCACTATGATACTGACGAGCTCTATCG
>WFQT01000324.1 GCA_015486895.1 Anaerolineae bacterium | reverse complement strand
GCTGAATAGCGTCTAATTGCGCTTGTTGACCGGCATACAGTTCCAGGTGATGTCGAAGGCGCTCTTCCTCCTTATGGGCGGACCGTATTTTTTGCTCGGTCTCTTCCACTTGGCGGCTCAGGTCTTCCGCTTTGTTTGCGTATTCCTGCCGATGCCCTAATTCTTCCTCATATCCCTGTATCATGCTTTTGAGGGCATTGATATCGCTTTGTCGTTGTCGGACTTCCTCTTTGGCCTGCTCTACCAGTTCGTCGTATACGTCTAAGCCAATGATATTGGCCAGGACTTGCTTGCGTTCTGCCGGGGAATGGGTCGTGAATTCGTCCGCCCGGCCTTGCCGCAGGAATGCGGAGTTGGTGAAAGTCGTGTAGTCCATGTGTACCGTTTTGGCGATAAGCTCTTCCGTCTGGCGAATGGTCTCTCCCGTGAGGGGCCGGTAAAGCTGCTTTTCCGGGTCCCAGACGTGGAACTGCAGCTCGCTGCGGCCGCTGATGCGCCCTGTGCGGCTCTGCCGCAGCTCGCGTTGGCGAATGACGCGGTAAGTCACATCGCTGACCTCGAATTCGAAATCGACAAGCATCTCCCGGGCACCATGGAAAATGAGTTCATCATCCGATTTCGCTCGCGCTTTGCCCCACACCGCCCAGGTGATGGCGTCTAAAATGGCAGATTTGCCGTGACCATTGGGCCCGGTAATGCAGGCTACGTGGATGCCCCTGAAATCTACGGGGGGAGATCCATCCTTGTAGGACAGGAAATTATGCATCTGTAGGCGCACAGGTTTCATAATTGGTGCTCAGATCGTTTCATAGGGCCAAGACATTCAGGCCGAAAAGGGACAAAAGTGCTATAAGCAGCAAAATCACGATGGCGAGTAGGACGATGCTCAGGGTCACGGCAATCATGAAGCCACAACCGAATTGGAAGCCATCGCTAAAAGTGAGTCCGGTAGTCCAATCAATATCCGTTAGGGGAATGGTAGATTCTTCCTCTGAAGTGCTGTCCTGTGGTAATTCGTTCTCGGTAGGTGCAGGGAAGGTTTGCTCCGGCATGTTCAGCTCCTATATAATAGCACACAAGTGTCGGGGCGCGATTACGTGCCCAAAAAATAAATTATAGCACAATGTGAGAAAACCTCCATGTCTATGCCTATACCTTTGAAGCGTTATTACCGTTTATTGACTATCGGGATCATATTGGTATCTTTTGCTCTGGCCCTGAACAGTGTTGTGCGCCTATCGGCAGCTTACGATGAATTGATCTTTGTGGATATTGGTCGTTACCTCTGGCATAGCGGTGATTTCACCATTCAACAGGTGCATTATCATCCACCCCTTTCTTACTACTTGAATAGCGCCTTTTTAGATACGCTTAAGGTTCCCTGGCGAATCAACGTCAATGCGCAGGGACACTACGGTTTCTGGCCGGGGCGTGCTATTCTCTATCACGGTCCCTATTCTCCTGATTTACCGCTTTTCCTGGCTCGCTATCCCTTTGTGTTGCTCTTCATTTTAGTAGGAGCAGTGCTTTGGCGCTGGGCAAAACAGCTCTTCCGGCGGGAAGATGCGGCAACTTGGTCCCTGCTTTTTTTCGCCTTGAGCCCGACCGTCTTGGCCCACGGCACCTTGGCTACCACCGATTTCGTGCTAACGGCCATGATCTTTTTGACTGGTGTCTCTCTTTGGCAATTTCTGCGCTATCGCCGTTTCCTCTGGTTGGTGGCAACGGCATTCTTTTTTGCTGGAGGACTATTGAGCAAGCTCACCGGCATGGCGCTTTGGGGTATTGTACCGGTGTTCTTCTTGGTGACGTGGTGGGCGGCTCACCGGGGGAGTTGGCCACAAAGCCTGACTTGGCGCCGGGGGGTGGTTTGGGGTCTCACTCTTATTCTACTGATCGGGTTTTTTACTGCTGCCGGCTATGGTTTTCACAGCAGCCCGGCCTGGTCGCCGGCGACCAGGCCACATCGCCTCTTAGACAAGATTTTCTTTTTCCTGCCGGAGTCGGGCAACCGCTTGCTCTATCGCATCGCTGAGCAGCCTATTCCCGGCTATGACTACATGCACATGTTCCTCTACCAGATTCATCATCAGGAAGTTGGCCATGACAACTATCTCTTGGGCCACCGCTCTTTTCGCGGTTGGATTTACTATTTTCCGGTTGCCTGGATGGTGAAAACACCGTTAGTGACGATGGTGACATTGTTGCTGGCACTGGTAGGTTTCTGGCGCTTACGGCAGAAAAAGCTTGCCGGGGTCTCCCATTGGCTCCGGGCTGTTTGGCTGGGCATCCCGGTGGCCGCTATTTTTATCCCTGCTTTGTTCGTGCATACGGACATTGGCATTCGCTACCTACTACCATTTTATCCTTACTTTTTCGTCTTTCTCGGTTATGCGCTGTATGCCTTCAAGCGTCGCCGTTGGCGATTGGTTATCCTTGGCGCTTTGGCCATGGGTTACCTGTTCACTGCTCTGTTCACAACGCCTGATTATATTTCTTACTTCAACCTCTTAGCCGGCGGGCCGGATAACGGTTATAAGATATTAGCCGACTCCAACTTGGATTGGGGGCAGAGCTTGAAGGAATTGAAAGTATATTTGGATCGGGAGGGAATCGACGAGGTTAAACTGGCCTATTTCGGTAGTGAGCTGCCCGAAAAACGGGGTATTTACTACCAGCCGTTGAAATGTACGCCGGAGAAAGGGGTGATTGCTATCAGCGCCACTTATTGGCAAGAACTCTACCAGGACAATCCCCACTGCTATGATTGGTTGCACCCCTTGCCGGTAACAAAGCAGGTGGGCCACACTATTTTCATTTATGACTTGCGTTAAAATGGGGGGCATCTACGAGGGGTGCAGAGCGCTCTGACAAGCGACTTGTTGGGCCAGTCGTTGGGCCGTTGCAAACAAGAGATGTTTTCATTTTGTTACTGGCAAGGAAGTGTGGTATACTTTTTCTGTCTGAGAAGAGATGTGTTGAGAAAAGTGGGAAATAGTCCCACTTTTCTTGGTGTAAAGGGCCTGGTAATTGATAACATTTTTGTTCGTTTACTGGGCTCATGCCATTAGCCCGGCAGTGGGCTTTGTATTGGTGGTAAGAAAACAGGAGCATGAGAGTTAGAATGGCGAGAAGTGAGTTAGTCATTGCCATTAGCCATCTGGCAGCAGAGCGTAATTTACCCCGCGAGGTGATTATCGCCGCGGTGGAAGACGCCTTGGTCAGCGCCTACAAGCGACGCCACAAAGGTGAGCATGACCTTTCGGCCGGTATTGATATGCAGACCGGGGCCATGCGCGTTTTTGCTCTCAAGGAGGTCGTTGAAGAAGTTAGTCGTCCAGAGGTAGAAATATCTTTGGCTGCGGCGCGGAAGATTGTTCCCAATGCCAATTTGCACGATCAGGTAAAAGTGGATGTCACTCCCGCGGGATTTGGTCGTATCGCTGCCCAGGCTGCAAAACAGACTATCCTGTCGCGTATCCGAGAAGCAGAGCGTGACGTTGTTATGGCCGAATATCAAGATCGTGTGGGAGAGATCGTTCAGGGGAGAGTGCAGCGGGTAGATAAAAAACGGGGGCCGGTAACCATACTCTTG
This sequence comes from Anaerolineae bacterium, assembly GCA_015486895.1. Classification (GTDB taxonomy): domain Bacteria; phylum Chloroflexota; class Anaerolineae; order JAADDB01; family JAADDB01; genus S014-12. Next base: position 5,985 of record WFQT01000324.1, on the reverse strand, counting down.
CGGCGTGGGGAAGCTATTTTGCCCGCCAGAGAGCAAATCCCCCACGAGCGATTCCGTCCCGGTCGTTCTGTGAAAGCATATCTATTAGATCTGAAAGAGGTGGGTCAGGCAGTTCAAATTATCCTTTCCCGGGCTCATCGTGATTTCCTGCGGCGCTTGATGGAGCAAGAAGTGCCGGAGATTAAGAATGGCCTCATTGAAATTCGAGCGATTGCCAGGGAGCCCGGTTCTCGCTCCAAAGTAGCGGTGGTAGCTTTACAGCCAAAGATTGATCCGGTTGGCTCCTGTGTGGGTATGCGGGGTATGCGCATCCAGAACGTTGTCAACGAACTCAACGGAGAGAAAATTGACGTGGTAGAATGGAACAATGACCCGCATAAATATATTGCCAACGCACTCAGCCCTGCCAGCGTTAATGATGTGATTTTACAGGAGCAGAATGGCGTTAAGACAGCGACTGTCATCGTGCCTAATGATCAGCTTTCTTTAGCCATTGGCAAGGAAGGGCAGAATGCTCGCTTAGCTGCTCGTTTGACCGGCTGGCGGGTAGACATTAAGAGCGAAAAGGATGCCCTGGCCGAAGGGCTGGATCAGGAAACTCGAGATCGGCTGCGCATGCAATATGCCAGCCAAAAAGCGGAAAGTGATTTGCTGAGCCGGGCGGAAGCACTTTTGCATCATGAGGCCCCTCATGGAGAATTGGAGACTGCCCTATTGGGCATTGCTTTGGGCGATGCCAAGCAGAATGATGATCTGTGGCGAGCGGCTCAGGAAGCCGTGCAGGAAGAAGAACCAGCAGAGGCGAATTTACCTCGCGTTGACAAAGAGCCGCCTGCCGATTCGGGTACGCTAGCACCGATGCCAGAAAGCGCAGCAGAACCAAAAGAAAAAACTGAAGAGGATGTAGAAGAGGAGCAAGGGGAGCCTCCGGTACAGCCGTCATGGGACATTAAAATTCCTGATTCCACGCCCACATACTTTGGCGGCGATGACGTGGATGTGGAAAAGGAGACAAAACGCAAGAAAAAAGGCAAGAAACGTCGTTCCCATAAGAGTTGGGATGATGAATACTAAACGGTAACGTGATAGCAAACGTGATGATGAGACCATGGGAAAACAGAAGCACCAACCAATCCGGACTTGTGTGGTGTGCCATGCGGAACGGCCCAAAAGGGAGTTGATACGCATTGTGCGGACGAAAGATGGTGTACGCATCGATCCGACGGGAAAGCTCGCAGGGCGTGGTGCTTATATTTGCCCAAAGCCAGATTGTTGGCGATTGGACGTTGCTGTTCCGAAACTACAACGGGCGCTGAAAACGATGTTGACAGCCGAGGAAAAGGAAATGCTGGCAGAGTTCGCCGAGACTCTATTGGCACCATCTGATACGGTTCAGGATTAAAGATGAACACATAGGCTATGTAGCCATTGGTTCAGGTAAATATTCTTTTCCCAGGCGCACCGTGTGGCTGTTTGTGCTTTCAAACCTGTTACCGGGGCGCCTGAGTATTTTCTAAAACGTTTGCGATGTTAATATCGGCTGGAGAGATGATGAATGACATGAGCACTGATCTTATTTTCATCCGCTGTGATGTGCTTGTGCCGCAGGCCTATGATGACTGTCCTGAAAAGAGGATACGGATGCATACAGATCGGCGTAGATAAAACTAAGAAGAGGAAAATCTGTGTGCGAAGCCTGTGCAAATCTGTATCTTGCCTGAGAGTATGCTATTTTCATCTTTCGTGGTGCAGGTGAAGGCATGCCCTTATTAAGCCGAGGGAGGAAAAGAAAAGATGATAGAACAAAGATATAATAAAACGATAAAGATGGTTGCTGCCGGGAGGGGTAGAAATTCAAGCAGGTCGAGGTCATACCATAAGAGACGGCCTCGCCGTAAGCAAAACACAAAGAAGACAACTAATCCAGCTCCCTCAACATTGGCACCGGCTGAGGCACCTTCTGACAAAGCGCCCTCTGAGGTAGAAGACAAAGTCCTCGTGTTGCCTCCATTCCTGAGTGTGCGTGATATGGCGATGATGATGAACCGCAGTCCCATTGACGTCATCAAGAAGTTGATGGCATTAGGAGTCATGGCTAATATTAACCAGTCGTTGGATTTCGATACAGCTAGCATCGTCGCCGAAGAGATGGGTTTCCAGGTAGAAGAAGAGAAGCCGGATGTTTTGGAAGAAGATATAGAAAAGCAATCTGCCCAGAAGACATTGCGGCAACGCATCTTAGAAACAGAAAAAGAGGAGAACTTGGTTCCACGGCCTCCGGTGGTGGCTGTCTTGGGTCACGTTGACCATGGGAAGACTACGCTCTTGGATGCCATTCGGCGCACGAATGTAGTGGCCGGGGAATCAGGCGGAATAACCCAGCATATCGGTGCCTATCAAGTTGTCTTGCCCGGTGGAAAGAAAGTGACATTTTTGGATACTCCCGGACACGAAGCGTTTACCGCCATGCGGGCCCGCGGGGCTCAAGCAACTGACATCGCTGTTCTGGTGATCGCTGCTGATGATGGTATCATGCCCCAGACGGAGGAGGCTATCAGCCACATCCAGGCTGCACAGGTACCCATGATAGTGGCCTTGAACAAGATTGACAGGCCTGAGGCCAACCCCGAACGAGTCAAGCAACAGTTGGCCGACATGGGCTTCGTCCCGGAGGAGTGGGGTGGGGACCAGATTGTAGTACCTATATCAGCTAAAAAGGGGATCAGCATCGATGAGCTGACAGAAAGTATCTTGTTAGTTGCCGAAATTGTCGGCGTGCGGGCCAATCCCAAAGGGCAATGTGTGGGCACGGTCATTGAGGGGAAATTGGATCGCAGCCGGGGCGTAATGGTGACTTTACTTGTTCAGAACGGCACTCTCCATACCGGTGATGTGATCTTCATTGGCGATCAATGGGGTAAGGTGCGTGCTATGTTCGACAGCCATGGTCAATTGATTCAGGAGGCTCTGCCTTCCACTCCGGTCTCTGTCTTAGGCTTGTCCGAGGTGCCGGAAGCGGGGGAAGTTTTCCAAGTTGTATCAAACGAACAAGTTGCGCGCTCTATTATACATGATCGTAACGCGAAGAAGCAGGTGGCCCCTCGAAAAGCCGTGCAGGCTTTGACATTGGAACAGATTTTCGAGCATGTGCAGCGGGGAGAGGTGAAGACCCTGAACCTGATTATCCGGGCTGATGTGCAAGGTTCGCTGGAACCGATCCTGAATTCTCTGGAGCAATTGCCTACCGAGGAAGTGAAGTTCGACGTGTTGCACAAGGCTGTAGGCAATGTCACCGAATCCGATGTGTTATTGGCTATTGCCTCTAAAGCTATTATTTTAGCTTTCCGGGTTAAAGTAGACCCGGCGGCAGCTAACTTAGCAGAAAGTAGCGGTGTGGATATTCGCCATTATGATGTTATCTATACCCTCGTTGACGATGTAGGCCGAGCACTGACTGGAATGCTGGAACCTGTTTACGAAGAGCGCCTGCTGGGCAAAGCAGAGGTCAAGGAGCTTTTTCACATTCGCAAGGTGGGGCAGATTGCCGGCAGTTACGTTTTGGAAGGGCGTATCCGGCGCAATAGCATTGCTTACCTCTATCGCGCTGGTAAGCAAGTTACTCGCAGCAGGGTGTCTTCTTTAAAGCGATTCACGGAGGATGTAGACGAAGTTAAGGCTGGTTTCGAGTGTGGCATTGCCTTAGAGGGGGTTAGTGGCATTAAGCCGGGTGACATCATTGAATCAGTAGAGAAAGTGCGTGTGCGCTAACGGTGGTGCAAGCTATTTTGACATTGCCAAAAATCGGGGCCCCGGGTTCTGCGGCTAGCCACTACATGATTTTTATTTAGTTACTACTCAGTATCTCCAACAATGGGACGCTGATACACGCTGGTTCTCGCTGATCGTTTCTGGTTTATTTGCGTGAAATCTGCGCTATCTGCGTTCTATTTGCTCACGACTGAGCAGTTACCTTATTTGTAAAGGTGTCATGCGGACAAAATGAATGATATCTGAGAATCGCGTTGGGAGGAATCCCATGACTACTATAAGACAGAAACGTTTAGCGGAAATGCTTTTTGAAGAACTTAACAGCATGATTAGCCTGGAAGTCAGTGATCCTCGGCTGTTTGGCATTTCTGTTACTGCGGTGGAGATCAGTCCTGACCTGCGCTATGCTAAAGTATATTTCATTGATGAATCGGGGCTGTCTATCGAAGAGAGCATGGCTGGTTTGGAGCACGCGGAGAGCTTTTTCCGCCGCGAGTTGGCTGTGCGACTTTCATTACGCTATGTACCAGAGTTGCATTTCCATGAAGATCGTTTAGAAGAGCATGCCCGTCGGATTGACGTGCTTTTAGATCAAATTAAGGAAGAAGCAAAGAAGCAAAACGATGAGCAAAATTGAACCATTAGTTCCTCCTGTCGAGGGGGTAGAGCTAATTCGCCGGGCCACGCATATTGCCATCCTGACCCACATTTCGCCGGACGGTGATGCCGTGGGCAGTGCTTTAGGGCTGGCGGCGTTGTTATGGAGGATGGAAAAAGAGCCGGTTGTCGTTTGTCAAGACCCTTTGCCGCGGCATTTTCATTTCTTGCCCGGATTTGCATCTGTTCGCCGGGGAATCAAAGGGGATGTAGAGCTGATCATTGGCATCGATGCCAGCGATCCCAGCCGCTTGGGGCAGCCGTTACAAAACTTAGTGGATAGGAACTTGCCGCTCTTTGTCATTGATCACCACATTACTAATGTGCATTTTGGCACGGTGGATTGGGTCGAACCGATGGCCTGCTCGGCGGCAGAGATGGTGTTCTATTTGGCCAAGGCCTTGGCAGTTCCTTTAGACAAGGAGATCGCTACTTGCATTCTTACTGGCATGTTGACCGATACCCGCGGCTTGAGGACCAGCAACGTTACCAACAGGACATTGCAAGTAGTTGCTGAGCTGACGGAGGCCGGAGCGCTATTTAGCGCGATCACCGAGTTAGTGCTGAACCACTATTCCCTGGCGCAAATCCGTCTCTGGGCGGAGGCACTGCCCCAGGTGAAAATCCGTGATGGGATTATCTGGACCACTATCACTCAGGAGATGCGCCGTCGTACTGGTTTGAGGAATCAGCATGACGGAGGGTTAGTGAGTTTCTTGACGGCTGCCGATGAAGCATACATTGGCATTGTCTTCACCGAGAATGCGGAGGGAAAAGTGGAAGTCAGTATCCGTTCTGTCCCTGGCGTGAACGTCGCTGATGTCGCTTTGGCCCTCGGCGGTGGTGGACACCCGCAAGCGGCTGGTTGTGTCATTGATGGGCCGTTAGGCGCTGCGGCTGAGCGCGTCGTTGCGGCTCTACACGAGACACTGAAAGCTCAGTTAACTGCACATCCTTCGTTGCAGCCTTAAAGGCTTTACCAGGCAATGGTTGACGGTATCCTTAACGTGGACAAGCCCCCCGGCTGGACTTCCCATGATGTAGTGCAATGGGTTCGGCGGCTGAGCGGACAGAAGCGGGTTGGCCACGCCGGCACGTTAGACCCAATGGCTGTGGGTGTGCTATTAGTTTGTTTAGGTCAAGCCACGCGTGTGGTAGATTTTCTGCAGCAAATGCCTAAGCAGTATCTTGCTACTATCCGCTTGGGTGTGGGAACTGATAGTTATGATGCCACCGGTCAGGTGGTTGCCCGTAAGCCGCTGCCTGTGTTGAGTACTGTGAAATTGGAAGAAGCACTGACATCGTTTCGTGGTGAAATCTTGCAGGTTCCGCCCATGTTTTCCGCGCTTAAGTACAACGGCCAGCCGCTCTACCGGTTGGCCCGCGCCGGGAAAAGTGTTCGGCGACGGCCCCGCCCGGTGACTATTTACCGGCTCGAACTATTATCCTGGCAACCACCTGACTTGTCCGTCCGTGTGCGTTGCTCTGCCGGGACGTATATCCGCAGCTTGGCGCACGACCTGGGCCAGACATTGGGTTGTGGCGGTCATTTGGCTGTTC
>WFQT01000323.1 GCA_015486895.1 Anaerolineae bacterium | reverse complement strand
GGTGAAAGAGCCAACAGGCCTTGTCGTCCCAAGCGCTCATGTAGTGGTGGCCACGCCAGATCATTTTTCAACATGGGCAATTTTGGGCGAAACAAATTGGACCTTCTTACCGGTATGTGTCTCGCCATAAGCAAACGCCGAGCTACATTGCTTCTCTCCCCGTGGAAGCACAGGTTTGCAGTGCCCAGCTTGTGTTTACGGCCGTGTCCCTTGCTTCTCCCCTCCCACGCTTTCCCAGAACTCATCGTGATCCATGACCTCTCCGGCTTTCGCCTGCTTCTCGGCGGCTTCCAGTATCCGCCGGAACTTAGGCGAGTACGCCAGAATCAGTCGCTCGATCTCATCCTCGTCTGTCACAGCCAGCAGCACAGCCACAGGACGTCCGTTCTTCGTCACGATGACGGGCCCTTCCTGGCTCGTCCGTAAATATCCGCTGAATTTTGATTTCACCTCGGCCACCGATGCTATTTTCATAACTCCACCTCCTCGCTCCCAACTACCAATCGATTGCCTCTTTTCTCTCCTATCGCCAGCACAATCACCTTACGGTTCTCATAATCTATCCGGTAGAATACTCGAAATCGATTGTTCCTTCCAAAGCGAATCTCCCAGGTTACCTCAAGCACCATTCTCTTTAACGGCTTGCGATTCCTTGTTTCCACGTCAGGTTCGTCCGAGAGACGCTGTTCGATCGTCTCTCGGATAAGAGAGTAGTACTTGCGATCGATAGCTCTCAAGTGTTCTTTGATGATAGCTGGATAGATGATATCAAACTTTTTCTCTTTTTTCATGATCATAATTATAGTCACAGTTTCGAGGTTTGTCAATTCAGAGCTGAGGCCGACTCATGGGAACCGCCGGCGGTCGGGCCCCGCATTCGGAGCCACGGCCGCCAATAGGAGTCTCAAACCCGCGGCAACCGTTTAGGTATCCCCGCTTGGGATGCGAATAGGTTGGTGAGGGTAGCCGATGGCACTGCCGTCGGCTACCCGTGGCGTGCTTCCTGCCACTCGCTTGGACCTGGACAGTTACAGTCCGCGCAATCTACACCAATTCCATTACACCTGCCTCTTCGCAGGCCACCAATTCCACTTCCCGACGATCACTGCCACGGCAGGCACCAGCAGCGACCGCACGATGAATGTGTCGATCAGCACGCCCATGGCGATGGCGACGCCAATCTGCAGTAGCATCTTGATGGGCGAAGCCGCCAGCGCCGCAAACGTGCCTGCCAAAATGATCCCCGCCGACGTGATGATCCCGCCGGTGAACGCCGACGCAATCCGCACGCCCTCCTTCACACTGCCCGTGGCATCCGTCTCCGCCTTGATCCTCGAAATCAGCAGGATGTTGTAGTCAACGCCTAAGGCCAACAGCAGCACGAACACGAAGAGCGGGATCATGTAGTTGACGCCGCTGAACCCAAGCCAGTCCTGGAACAGCAGTACCGAAAGTCCCATCGTCGTGCCGTAGGTCAGCAGCACTGACAGCACCAGGTAGATCGGCGCAACGAGGCTCTGGAGCAGGATCACGAACACCAGGAACACCCCGGCCACCACCAGTCACACTTTCCCCATGTCCTTGCTCATAGTGCGGACCAGGTCGTGAACCATCGTCGCCATCCCGCCCACGTAGCCGGTGTACTTCACACCGCCATCCGGCGCTGCCATGATACTCTCCAGCTTTGCCTGAATCCCGCCCACCGCCTCGATGGATTCCGGAGCGTACGGGTCTTTGCTCAGCAAAACCGTGATCTGCGTGGCGGAGCCGTCCTTGGAAACATAGTGATCCAGCAGTTCCTTCAGTTGCGGGTTTTGTTTCAGGAACGTCTGCGGCACGAAATACCACCCCTTGCCCTCGGCAACCTTACCCAGCGCGCCCAGGTCGTCGGCCAGAGCGTTCAGATCGCTCACTACGCCCAACATTCCACCACCGGAAGCGCTGGGCGGCACGAAGTAAATCTCCTTGCCCGCCACTTCGTCTCGCAGCCCTCCTTCAGCACGTTAAACGTGGAGTGCATCCTGAGCCAAAACGGGTACGGAAGCAGCAGAATCGCCGTGACGATGATGACGACGGGCCATGGATGGTCGGCGATGAAATCACCGATACGAGCCCACGGTATCAGTCCCCTGCCGACATTCTTCTTCGCGAGGTTACGGTGGAACGGCCAGAAGAGATGCTCACCGAAGAGCATCAGCAGCGCAGGCGTCAGGCTCAGCGACGCCAGCAGCGTGACGAAGATGCCGAACGCCAGAGACGGCCCGTCGGTCCGGGTTATGCCGAAAGACGCCACCATCATCCCCAGCAGGCCGATGATGACCGTGCTGCCGCTGGTGGTGATCACCGGGCCAATCTTCGACACCGTGTGAACCGTGGCCTCGCGCCTGTCCTTTTCCTTCCCGACTTCCTCTCGGAATCGAGAGATGATGAACAGGGCGTAGTCGGTGCCTGCCCCGGCAGTCTCCGCCATCCTGAAACGCTATCGCATCCCCCACGTCACCGGCCCCGTGGACGTGGAGATTCTAACGCCCACAGGTGCAGCGATCCTTGCTGCGCTTCAACCTCGCTGGCGATGCCGTGAAATAGTCGATGTCGGGAGATTGGAACGTGTTGGGTTAGGGCTGGGTACCAAAGAACTAACGCTGTTGAATGGGCTCTGGCTCTACCTTACAACTGGTACAGATTAGAAATAGCGGATAGAGAGGCACCCGCGCTGCCTCCAGCTCTGCAACATGCCATCTGTCCTATGCCTTCACTGACGGCACACCGCCATCAGGCCCACAACTTGCGACCGCCCACTTTCCTGCTACCTTATGCCCCAACCAGTTCAAACCTGCTTAATGTTTTACTTCATCATGAACGGCAGGTAGACACGCGTTTGTCCTCCTGGCGGCGCTACCCACTCACCAGCCCACAGGACGACCGCGTCCCAGCTGGTCAGGGAAGGCGAGGTGGCAGAGGAAACGGTGATGACCAACGAATGGGGTCCGGCCGGCGTGTCAGCCGGCACCGGATGATTGACAGCCCAGATAGGACTCACTGAGGTAAGCACTATCTTGGTGTTGGCGGTGATGGGCGCGTTGAGGTCAGGGCTATTCCAGTCTCCCCGGTAGAAGTGCCAGCCGTCCATGGTGGACGTATAGTCCATGGTCAGGGCGATGGGGTAGAACGGCGCTTCAATGTATTCTTGCAAAGTGATCGGCAAGGTAGGTGTAATGACAGCCACTGCCGCCCCGCCCAGATGCAAATACCTGGAGCCTACTGTATTCAGGTGGATAGGCGTGGGGCCGACGCAGGTGATGCCCTCTCCCTGGTAGGAATCCAGTCCCAGCGATTGAGCAAGAGCGTGTTGTCCCAATCCCGCCAGCGGCGACTCCTGACCCTGGTAACAATAAAAAAACTGCGCCGTACAGCCCTCACAGGCATCTGGCTGGTCGTGCAGGTCCAGCAACAGATTGGCATAGATCTCCCACTTGCCCGGCGCCACGTTCAGCCCCGTCGGGCAACTGGACGGCTCGACAGCGCCGACGCCCAGGGCGGCCCAGTGTTTCCCCGCAGCCGAGGGTAGTTCGTTGGCTAAAAAGGTATGCCGTTCCGGCCGGTACTCTAGCGTGGCGGTGAGGAAAGTGGTGAAAGGCGTCCACATGTTAAATTTGAGGGTCTGCGAGTAGGGACTACCAAAGACAAAAGGCAGCCGGTACGAACCGGTGATGGTCGTAGTGCTCATGGGCATCCGGGCGGCGATAAAGAACTTGTCACTCAACAATTTGGTGCGCCATTCCTGGCACAGGTCGGTGGTCATGGTGATGACATTGGGGTCGAGCCAATAGTTAACGTCCCACGCCTCGACATTCGCCAGAGAGCGCTTCGGCAGCGGGGGGAGCTCGCCCTGAGCGCGGACGACGGCTGCGGACGTTATGTCGTTAATGCCCACCAACGCTCTTCTCGTGCGACTTCCGTGGTTTGGAAAGAGGTCGGGAGTAGCTCTTGTTTACCAAAGCGGAAAAAGTGCTCGATGTTGTACCGAGTATCGTACGCCTGGTAAATATGCTTCAGCGTCAGCTCATGACGTCGCTTCCCCATGACAATGAACCACATCGGGCGCTTGAAAGCCTCCTTTCCCGTTGCATCATAAAGCACAATACGCACTAAGTTTAATGGGGTAGTTGTGCAAAAGTCTCACCTGTGCACATGGCGTCCAAGAGGTCCATCGTCGAGTCAGCTTGATTGTTAAAGTTCTGATATGATGCTGATTGGAAGCGCTTGACAATCATGATCATATTAGCATGGCTATTTTATGGCTGTCAAGTTGTCTTCCACGGCATGGCTTCAGCTGCGACGGAATGGCAGCCGACAGGCTTCAGCCGGTAGCGTTCAGCGGCAAGGCTTAGAGACGCAGCGACGACTGTCCGTCCCCTTGCCGGCTCGGAGAGAGGGCAAAGCGGAGACAGGCCCGGGCCTAAAGACCAGGGCTACATGTTGGCAAGCCGTGTGAACGGGGCTGCGGAAAGCCGGGTAAAAGATGTTTCGCCCCTACGCCGACGCAATTGAGTGCGGCCACGCAGGTGGTCGCACTCAGCGCCCCGCCATGCGCGCCCAATTAATTCGCAGCGCCGGATCGCCGAAAAGGAGATATTGCAAGCCCATTTCTTGCTGGCCGGGCGCGGCCCGGGCTGCGGCCAAAGCCGCTCCGAGCCGGTCGTTGGTCAACAACGCACGGTAGAACGCCGCGGCGAAAAGCCGTTCTTGATCAGTGCCGCCCTCGCCGGCCGGCGCGATGATTGCCACAGCACCTCCCTGCGGAACCAGGAGCCATCGTTCCGCCAAAGAACGTCGCTCCGGCAAAATGAAGTAACCATTCAGGCAGGTCCAGGCGCATACCAGCGCCGGGTCGTGCCAGTGCCCGGCATCGTCAGCGGTAAGTACTTTCTGCTGCGACCAGAGCAGCGGACTGCCGTGACCAACATAGTGCAGCCAGGCTGGCCCTGCCACCAACGTCTCCAGTAAATTAGGGCGCGCCGATGACACATCTGCCCTGAAACGCACCACCGGACCATCCTGTCGCTCCCAGAAAGCGGCAATCGCATCGGCAAACGGCGCAAATTCCGGGCTTGCATCGCTCAGCAGCAACTGACGACGTGGCTGCGTAGACTTTTCATAAGCGATTGTTTTAGCAACAATGGCTTTCACTTCGGCAACAGAGCGCACCGGCATCCGGCCCACAGCGACAGGCAGGCTTGCCGACGCAACCAGTGCCGCATCGGAAGGCGTTTCGCCGAGGAAAGTCGTGCGCACGAAAGCTGTGGGAACAATGGTCGTCAACGCATCACTGTCGCTATCCCACGGCGCCGCATTCGCGTCCCCTAACAGAAGGAGGAAGCGCAACGGTGTACCATGCGCCTTGCGCCACGCCACGAAATTCCGCCAGGCGTCCAATCCCGGCACACCGCGCCCCCAGCCATCGAAAAGCTGCCGCGGTGTCAGCGTGGCCACCGTCAACCCTTGTTCCCGACGCAGTGCCAGCAGTGGCCGGGCGGTGTCGAGATAGGAATTCGCCCCAATCACCACTTCGTCCGCAGCGGCCAGGTCCGCCAAAGCAGCCGTGGAGAGCGTCTTCAGCGGATGTCGTGCCGCGGGGAAAGGCATCTGAGCCACTGTGCCGGCCCAATAGCGATGTCGCGGCGTCGTGGCCAGCGTTACCCAGGAACTGCCCGGCACGGCGGGGCCATACGCAACAGGCGCCAACGACGATGTGATATCCAATAGCCAGAGCGGCCGGCCAGAGGAAACATGCAGCCTGGCAGCTTTCGCGTCTGCCTGCCAGGTCACTGCCGCCTGGCGCACGTCTAAATCCCGGCGATATGTCACCCCCCAGCGATCCAGAAAAACAACATCGGCCGGGGCGCCGCTGTCGCCCGGCGCTTGCAGTAGAATTGTGTGACATCCTCCAGCCGCGGCGCGGGACAACGCGAAGCGCAACACTCGCATCCCGGCGCCGTCCCATCTCGCGTCCGCCAGCGCATCGTCATCCCAGAAAACCCGCAGGTGGTGATCCGGATTGGCCGCCATCGCCGTCATGCCCCACAATTGCAACGTCAAAGTGCACGGCTGAGCACCGGACGGCAGGGTGATCCCGTCCAACCAACGGGCCGGCGCCTCCAATTCCGTCCAAAACCAGGGCACCGACTGGTCCGCTTTGGGCTTGTAGAGCCGGTCTTCCTCCCGCCAAAGTGTGTTCAACGTGTTTGTCTGAGAAGTGTGCCCGTCAATGAATCGCAGAGGCCGGGGCGAAAAGGGATGAGCGGCAGGAGCCGCCCGCCAGAAAAGTGCGCCGATTGTGCTCTGGCGGGTGGCCGTCACCGGCGCGTAGAAAAACGCCGTGGAAATGGAACCGTTTTCGGCGCGCCAAACAGGCAATGTGTGGTCGCCGAGGCGCAGCGTCCCGGACGACGCGCCCTTGGACAGCCAGGTTGCCGGCAATCGATAGACATCGCTGTGCCGCACGGTAAGTACCCACGCCGACTGTTCTGCGCCGACAGGCGTGCGGGAAGCTCGCTGGCAACCGGCGCTGACGGCAACAATGAACAAGAGAAAAAGAAGCAAGACCGCCCGGACGAAGCCGTTATTTCTTAGCACGGCTATTCCCGCCTTTGTCGCAACAGCACACCGCCAGCTATCAGAAGCAATCCCAGGCCGCCGACAAGCGCGTAAAGCCGGCCATTGTCCCTTCCCGGGACAGCCGACGATGCTGTTTTGAGCGCCGCGCTTGGCGTCGCCACAAGCCGGGTCGCCGCTGGTACACCAGGTTTGGCAGTCGCAACAGGCAGCAGTGCCCCGATTGGCGTCAGGGAGGACGTCAGCGAACACGTCGCCGTTGATGACAAGGTCGGCGTCGGGGAGGATGTCGGCGTGCTGATCGCCGTTGGTGACGAGGTCGGCGTCAGGGACGAGGTCGGCGTGCCGGTCGCTGTTGGGGAAGATGTCGGCATCCGAGCCGCCGTGGGCGTGGCGGTGGGCACCGCGGTCGGTCGGCTCGCTGACGCAGGGAGCAGTGCGGGCGTAGCAGTCGCCGGCGGCAATGGAGTCGGCGCAGGAGCCTGCGTTGCTGTCGGGAGCACAGTCACCGTTGCCGTGGCCGTCGGCCGGGGCGTCGGCGCAGAAGTCGGTCGGGCAACGGGCAGCGGCGTGAACGAGAGGAGGTTGCCGTCCGCGGTCACTTCTTCCAGCCGGTAAGAGAATGCCGGCACAACGGGCGGTTGCCGGTCCAGAAAGCGGTATGTCGCGCCGGCCAAGTCACCCTGCGCCGGGATGATATCCTTGTTAAGCCGCTGATCCGCGCCGGAAGGAAGCACACGCCGGTAAAGGTTAAAGCCGAGGGTGTCGATCTCGCTGGCGGTTTCCCATTGCAACAAAACTTGTTGCCCCTGCCAGGTTACCGTGAACGAGACTAAATGCACCGCCGCGTGCGCCGACGGCGCGATCAATCCCAGGCAGAGGAACAGTATGAACAGCCATCGCAACCGACGATGGAATTCGCCTTGCAGCCGGTGCCGCCAGAGCAGAAGCCGCTTTCGCCAGCCGCGTTCCGGAACGGCAGACAGGCATCGGTCGTTCCGTTCCACAGCCACGACGACGCCGAACAACGATTTCTCCGGCCAAAGCGGATCAAACGCCCAATGGCCGTCCCCTTTGGCTAATAGACAGCGCCCGCTGCCGCAGCGCCGGTAGCCCAAGAAACGGTGGACGAACAGTGTGTCACCGGAGCGCAGCACGACAAGAGCGCTGGGATCCAAGGTCATCGATGCCAAACGCACCCACACCGTGTCCCCGGGGCGCAGCGTCGGCCACATGCTGTGCCCTACCACCGGCAACCTGATCAGCGCCGCCCCCGCCTTGGCCGGGCGTTCAGTGTCCCCAAGGCTGTGGCGAAGCGGCAACGTCACGCCCAGCCCCTCATCGCAACAACAGAGGCAGGTACAGCGCCTGAGGTCGCAAGACCAGTTTCATCCCCGGATCGCCGAAAAGGGTGTACGTCTGCGCCAAATGGGTGGAAGAGGCGCGGCGGGCGACCTGAGTCAAATCGCCCAACCGGCGCACGCCCCGGCGGAACAAAGCATCATAAAGTACCCTCGCCATCGATTGCTCATCATCGATAGTGCCCAGGCCGGCGGGAGCAAAATAAGCGATGGCACCCCGGCCGGGCAAAGTCAGTGCTACTTCGGCCATGCTGCGGGTATCGGTGTAACCAGGATAGCCAGGCGGCATCATGAAATAGCCATCCAGGCAATCCAAAGAGAAGATAAACGGCCAGCCGGAGCCGGGTCGTAATGAAGAGAGCTGCTGGTTCGTCAGTAGCGGCTCATGCGCCCAACGATAAACGGCGCCGTGGCCGGAGTAAGCGAGCAATGCTGCGCCGGCGCTCCACGATTGCGTCAGTACGCGCGTCGCCGTGACAGCACATCCGGCCGGCTGGCTGCCCGGCACACCGCAATAGGTTGTCAGAGAGAGACGCTGAGACGCCATTCCAGCCGACGTCGCGGCTTGCAAACTGTCCATCACCGCGTCGAAATCGCCGGCCCGGTCCGGACTGTTATCGGAAACAAAGAGAGCCCGGCGTGACCAATCCGCCGGCGCAGCCTGATCGTAAACAATCAGCTTGTCGATGACCGTTTGCAGCTCCGCCACCGAATTCACCGGCAAACGGCCCACCGCCATCTCCGGCAGCCAGTCGGCACCCGTCACCGCGGCGTAACGGCTGTCCACCGCCACTTCCCCCTGAAAAGGATCGGCAAAAGCGAGGTAAGGCGGTATTCGATTCGGCTGCGATGCGCCGTAAACCGCAGGATTGTATCCGTGGAAGTTGAAATTCCCGTCGCCCACCAGCAAAACATAAGCCGGCGGTGGCCCGGGCCAATGGGCGTAAGCATAAGCCAGGAACGAGCGAATCGCTCGGGGATGGAAAAGACCGCCATTGAACAGAGCGTACAGGTCCTCGGCACGCACCAGCCGCACCCGCAGCCCCTGGCTGCGCCGCCAGTTCGCCAAGCGCAGCGTCGCCGTGTAAAACGCGGCGGGAGCAATCATGATCTCATCAGCGCCAGTAGACGGCTGCAACAGATCGGACGGCGGGCGATAAAGCTGGAGTGAAGCGAGCTGAGGCCGCACGAACGCCCCGTAGCGCGTCCCCGGTGCAGCTCGATCCGTGAATGTGATCGCGCCCGGCAAGCCCGGCAGTGCTGCCACGCCCACCAAGCGCACCGGTTGCAGCGGATCGGTCAGATCGAAAAGATACAGCGGAAAGGAGGAAAAGCCAGTAAGCGTGTAGCTCCGCCGGCCACTGGCCGGCGCGACGAAGAGAAGTTGGTCACGCTGTGCCCGGTAAGCACGTGGATAGGAGAGGATCGCCCGGTCAAAATAGATGTCCTGGACGCCGACATCGGGGACAAGCACCATTTGCAGCTCATTTTTTCCATCGTGCAGCAGCGCAGAGGGAAACGTAGCAGTGAAAACCTCGCCCACTTTGCCGTCCCACCAATCCTCGCCGACCAGCGAACCGTTGACGAACCAGCGCAGGTGGTGATCCGGGTTGTGAGCACGGTTGAAACTACGAGCGGCGACTTCAGTGCGCAACACAGCCGTGCAGGCCGCCGTCACCACGCTGGTGATCGTCAGCGGGTAAGTGCGCGTAAGGGGCGCCGCGATCGCGATGGCCCGCTCCCAAAACCAGGTCGCGTCACTGCCCGGGTGATCGCTCCAGCGAGCCCAGTAGACGTTATTCTCCTCGGCGCGCAGCGTGGCGGTGTAAGCCACGGAGGCCAAGGCTGCTTGATCGGGTGTCACGGCGCGCGAGACGGAGCGCAAGCCGGAAGAAGCGGCATCTAAGGTCAGCCAGTACACATTTTCGTCGCTGTATTTCGCGTCCTGCTCGCTGCCGTGGAATTTCCGGCCGTAGAAAAGGAACGCATCGCTCGGATCGAACGTGCCGTCAGCCATGCCCAGTTCCGACATAGCAACAGGTTTCCCCATCCAGGAAAGATGAAACGAGGCGGGGAGAGTCATGGTAACCGGCACGCCGGCGCGCCACAAAGTGTCGTAAGAAAGTGCGTAGAGCCCGTCCCGGCGCACCGGCACGCGCCAAGCCGTGGGTGGCAGAGGGTAGACCGTCGCCGCCACAAACGGCGATACATTAGTAGAGGACGTTATGGCTGCGTGGAGGACGAACGGCTCTAAAAAAGGAGCCTGTGATAAGCGGGGACTTATCACAGGCCGGGAAGAAAGCAACGCGCTTTGGGCGCTGGGGACCTCTATAAAGAGCGGCAACAGGAACAGCGCCGCCAGCAGGAAAGATAACCCGTGCAGACAACTTTTATGACCCGACATCAAAGTATCGTTAAAGCTGTAACTGGCGCCGCCGGAGCACAAACAGGCCGGCCAAAGCGGCTAAAGTACCACCGAGAAGTCCGACCTTGCCCACCAGGCCGGGCCAAGCCGGAGCAACGGCCGAAAAAGAGGATAGTGTGACAGCATTAGCTGTAGAATCATAGAAAGTGATGTCGTCGAAATAAGCGTAGGCACTGTCACTGCCCGTTTTGCGAACGTATAAGTTCACATACGCGGAGTGCGCATCCGCCGGAGATTCTGTCGTTTTCGTTACCTGCTGCCAGCTATCCGAGGCTGTCGTCGAAGAATCTCTACCGGAGCCCGTGGAGGTCGAACAAGTCGTACTGGTGTAAAACAACACCCGCATGTAAGCGTACTCTACCGTCGTCTGCCCGGATGGCACTTTGGCCCACCCTTTGAAGGTATAATACTGGCTGGGATCTACCGTGACGCATTGCCGGGCGCCGTGAGAAGAAGCCGAGCTGACACTGCTGACATTGCTCACCCGAGCAGCACCGGCCGAAGTATGCCCCTCACTGCCAGCATATGCAATATTGCCGCTGGTCGTTTTGGCCCACGAGGAAACGTCTGTGTCAAACGTACCATTAGTGATATGCTCGTTCAGGGCGTAGGCTGCGCCAGCGCTCAGGAGGAATAGAGCCAGAATAAGGAGAACAACCTGTTTTCGATACACCGGGCACTCCTTTCTGCAAATAAACAGGCCTCATCAAACAACACATTACAGCCAACAAACGCCGGCAGCAACAAGTTCTCGCAACCAATCCCGGACATCTGCTCGTGCTCGCTCCAAGCCAAGGTCGTAACGTGCGGCTAAATCAGCCACCAGTCGATGCGCCGGGTTCCGCCCATCTAAACGAGGTAGCAAATAGGCAGCACTTTCGTTGAGCACCAAGAACTTTCCTTTTTCCGGCAGCACGACAACCATTTCTTCCTCAACGCCTTGATAAACTACACCCGGCGCCAATGACAAAACATCATCCAAGCCAACCATCGACTGCCTCCCACAACGTTTCGTCAGGACGAAAATACAACCGGCCGGCCGGGGTATTGCGCAACAGAACTCGCCACAGCGCCAAAAGCGCCGGCCAGTGAGCCGGTTCGACGTTCACTACGGGGCTGTTCGCCGCCAATTCCGCCACCAGCGTCCCCGCCGGAACGGATTCCACCCAATTAACAGCGCCTTTTCCCAAAAGCAGGATGCCGCTCAGCGGAACAGGTTTCACTTTCATCGTCGCTTCCCCGGGCAACGGTGCGACCCGCCAGCCGCCACCTGCGCTCAACAGGCAGACCAGATCGTCGTGCAAAATCGGCCGCTCGCCGGCCAAAGATGCGATGGTGGTTTTGCCGCTGCCGGAGCGCCCGGCAAACAGGATCGCTTTCCCCCTACATACGACACCGGCCGCGTGTACCAGCAACGCACCAGATTGAAACAGTACCACCGCCATGACAGTTCGCAGGAAATAGCGCACATCGCTTGCGCCGACCAATGGATGGGCACGAAGCCGAGCTTCTCTCCGGGCAACATCAATCCTCCCCCGGCGAGCGGAATCGGCCAGATAACAAATCCCGCCACGGAACTGTGGCCGTGCTCGACAGAATGGCCCATGTGGGATAGACAAGGTGTCATCCGCAACGATAGAGATACGCCAGTCTGCTTCTTCAGCCGGGTGAAGCCACGGGGCCAAGCGACGCTGCAATGCACCGTGCCAGGGAGGCGAAGCCGCAATACGCACAGTAGCCAAGCCATAGAGGAAGACTGTCATTGATGGCATCCGCTCTCCCCCACCACACACGCCCCCATCGCCGGTACAAAGCCGATCCTATCCGCCGCGCAGGAAAAACACCCCCGCCGCCAAAGCGAACACGGCCACGACGCCGCACGCAAATTGGCCGGTGCCCCCGGTTCGCACTTCAACACGCTGTGGATAGATCGTCGTTTTGCCGTTGGCATCGATCTCTTGCAGCCGATAAACGTAATGCTTTCCCCACCCCGCCGAGCGGTCGACATAAGTATAATCGCCGCCGGATGTCGCATTGCCGGCAGCCGGGATGAGCGTGTGATTCACTTTGCGAAAATCTTCGCTGTCTACGTCAGCCCGCAAGACGTTGAAACCAATGCTATCAATTTCTACTTCAGTATGCCAACGCACTACAATACGCGGGAACAGAATTTGCGGCAAAAGAAATATAGAGAGCGTTAGAGCTATCGCCACCACAACTATAGGCCAACTGGTATGCCGTCCTATTATCGTATCAGTGCCTTTTACCATTGGCCATACAAGGGACTATCTGGGTTCAAGAATGGTTCCAGAGGATCCTCCAAGGGCGATCCGGCCCGCGTTTCTAAGCTGCCCTGATAGATAATCGCCGGTGGCTCATAAGGGTGAGCAGCAGGTAACGAGATAAAATCACTAAAACGAGGCCGCCACGGCGGGGGCGGATACAAATTAGGAAGCGACATCGAATGTGCCATGATAACTCCTTGCCCGAACATAACCAAATGTTCTTGAACAACATTATACCATACTTAATAAGAATGCACAATTGTTAGACGGGAAATATGGACCGGATGTAACAGAAAAATTCGGCCCAGCCCGGCGATTAGAAATCGCTGCCACAACTGCGAAACCTGCCTGCGCAGGTTGTGCATGCTAATCGCCGTAGGGCGATTTAGCAGATGTTGCCGTGACTTTTAGTCGCTGGGCCATCTGTCGCCATCAACAAACGCCATGCCTATCCCCATGGCATTTCTTCTCAAGTCTTTCAGCCCGGCTGTCAAATCGCGGCCACAACTGCGAAACCTGCCTGCGCAGGTTGTGCATGCTAATCGCCGTAGGGCGATTTAGCAGATGTTGCCGTGACTTTTAGTCGCTGGGCCATCTGCCGTCATCAACAAACGCCATGCCTATCCCCGTAGCATGACTTCTCAAGCCTTTCAGCCCGGCGATTAGAAATCGCTGCCACAACTGCGAAACCTGCTTGCGCAGGTTGCAGGCCTATGCCAACTCTATTGAAAAAGTTCACCACCGAGAGCACAGAGAAATAAATAATCAGAAACGAGCGTAACGAAGAACGCGCCAGAGGTGGTAGAGATGAAGCCAGCCAATCGTGCGAGTGTCGACCGACGATAGAGAAGTATAACGCAGACGCAACCACTGTCGGCCAGGGAATAATGCTTGCCGGCCCAGGCGCAAGCCAAGGTGTGGTTGATCCAACAGAAAAAGCAGGTATAGATAGCGCAGGTGCGAGGCGGAAAGACGAGCACCACGCAAGAAGTTTGTTTCCGGCAGAATTCGTTGCAGCAATGCCAGGCGGAGCGGAGCAGGAGATAAAGCACGCAGAACAGAGTCGGGCAGTGGGGCAGCAACGAAGTCAGCGGCAAGACGCAAAACGAGGTAAAGAGGAAGGCGCAAGTGCCAGCGGCGGGCCCGGCGCAACAATAAATCCCAATCCACCGGCCAGGCACGCAAACTCGTGGCCACATCCCAGAGCGCCCGCAGCCCCGGCCGACCCATTTGATGGCCGATCGCAAAATGGGCGACCAGGTGCAAAATGTTGTCCTCCGCCGCCAAGCGAGAGACAGCAATGCCATCAATGGTCATTGGTCGCCGGCGTCGCCACAGTTCGTCGTCAACGACCGGTAACACAGTCGCCAGCCATTGTCCTTGAAACGGGCGGTAGTGCAAGTCCATGACCTGACCGGGCATCCCCGGCTTGATCATTTCAACTTCCTGTTGCCCGGCTACGCGCAACGCCAGTGGACGATCAGCGTTGCGGCGGTAGCGATAGCCAAGCACGTGCAAAGCGTGTACTGCTGCGATCATTTGCGCCGGCCGGATCCACAAGTCACAGTCCCCCATCTCCCGCCAGGAAGGATCGGCATAAGCTCCGCCGAAGGCCAGCGCCGAGCCTTTTAGTAGGACGACGTCGATCTTATCTTCCCGGAAAGCGGTTAGCACTTGGTGCAAAGCAAAACGCCTCGTGGCCGAAACGGCCGCGGATTGAAAGGCCATTTGTCGTAAACGGGAAGCGGCCGGCGGCGGCACAGCGGCAAGCTGACCGGCAGTATGCAGCCGGTGGAATGTCCACGCCGCCAGTTGATGAAAGGACAGCCAACGCAGCCAATCATCTACGGCAGCCGGTGCAAGCCGGGAAGCAACGGACGCGTCAGCAAAGATGAAACGCAACCAGGCCCGATATTGTGCGCTGTTCATCATCACATGAATGCCGTAGCCCTCCGCTTTCCGGCGACTGGAGGTTCCACTTTCCGGCGACTGGAGCTTCCACTTTCCGGCGACTGGAGGTTCCACTTTCCGGCGACTGGAAGTCGCGCCAACATCTACAAAGTCGCCCTCCGGCGACTGGATTTCACAACCTGTAAATAGAAGTTCAACTTCTTGAAGAAGTTGAACTTCTGCGCCGAAGGTGGCCCTACGCCTGCCCCTGATCGATGCGATCTCTCCAATCACTCAAATCAGGACTGACCAAATACTACCGTCTCGCTGCCAACTATCGTCATCCTGTTAGCAACGAGCGCTTACATAGTGTTGTCGCCGTGCGTTAGTATGCGCTGGATAGTAGCCAATAGTATGAACCGGGTCTAATAACAAGAATCTTCGTACTGCCTGAACAATATATTTGAGAGCAGCGTTAATCAACGTTCTATCTTCAAAAGAGATCAGTCAACAATATGAAAGCCCTTTCGGGGCCGTCACTGCATGGCAGCGTCTTCCGTCCCGGATTCCGCACAACCTCAACGCTGCCGGATAGCTACCCAGGCTTGCCAGGCAAAAGCTAGGGCCAAAAGAGACCACACAACTGATTTCCACCAGCTCTGGTTGCCAGTAGCTGCTAAGCCTACGCAAAAGAGGAGGAGACCAAGAGAAGAAACCAAATTGAAGCCTGGCATTTGCAATTGTCGGCGAAATGAACGCTTCGCGCCTGCTGCCTGATAAGAAGCATAACTCAATCCAGCCAGCAGGACAGCCAGCCCCAATATCCAGATGGCATTCGTCAATAACTGAAACCAGTCAATCACTATCACCCCGACGAGGCAACAATAACGCTATTCACAGTGTCCACGATCTCCTCAGGCCCAGGATCCCATGTGGCAATGCCAACGAAACGCCTCTGGTCATCGCTGCTGGCCAGGGGTGTGAGCAAGACTCGACTGGGTTTTGACATAGTTTTCACCGTTTCTTCCTCAACTTCCTACAGTTCCATGAACTCTTCAACGCTGACACCGACCTCCTGAATGATAGCCCGCACCGTTCCTTTACGAATCGCCTTGCCTTTGTGACGGGGAACAGGGACAACCCGACCATCATCGTCACGCACCCACAATTCGTGGGAACCTTTGCCCTAGCGATAGAACCTGAACCCTAACTTGCGCAATCGCTGCGTGATCTCCCGGTAGCTTAGCTCCCGCAGCCTAGCCATCAGCCGACTCCCACAGGAATAGACACGGCTACCTGCGTCTCCGGTGTCATCTCCAGCACATGAGCGGCCAGAGGTTCGCCCCGTTCGGCGCGGTACTCGGCAATCATTTTCACCACATCCACGCAGTTGAAAATGGCCTCCTCAATGGTATCCCCTTCGGCAAACGCCCCCTGGATGCCCGGACAGCGAGCCAGATAGCCACCGTCGTTTGCTGCTACAACCAGCGAGAGTAATACTGTCTTCGTGTCGCACATGTCATAATCCTCCAAAATAACACAAAACCCGCACCGCTACACACTCCAGTATACCACCCCCATGAAGTCAAGAGAAAATAGAGAGTAGAAGGGGGAGGACGGGTCATGAAGAATGAAGACGCTCATCCCCTTTCCACTCTCCCCTTTCCATCTTCCATCCTCACCTACACGGTCCTTGACAAAATCAGGCGGCTACGCCCCGCCGGGCGACCAGATTGTGAGCTGCCATCGCCAATCCCCACACAGCCCACACCAACACGGCCGGCCGCGTGCCCCAGATGACGGCGTCGGTCAGACCGTGGACCACCAGCGCGGCTTGACTTCCCAACAGACCGGCGCCGAGGCCGAGCAGCCAGCGATCACCACTGACCTTCCCACGCCAGTAGACACGCCAGGCGACAAAAATCGCCAATAACAAGAGGCTCAACCAGGCAATGAAACCGGGTATGCCCAAATCGACGGCAACTTGCAGGAACAGGTTGTGAGCGTGCGGAATCTGTGCATTGGGACCGTATATGAAGAAGGGATAAAGAAGATTAGCAACTTTCTGAAAACTGCCCATGCCAATGCCGGTGAAAGAGAAATCCTGGATCATGTATAAGGCACGCGACCAGATTTCCAGACGGCCATCCAGCCCACCGATAGTTTGCGTCGTGAGCAGAGCATCAACTACAGCTTTAGGGCCAAAATGATACAAGACAAAACCCGCACCGGCGGCAGCCAGAACGACAAGGCCGAGTGTGAAACGGGGCCAGCGCAAAAGAATGACAAGGCCAAGCCCCATCGCGGCCCCCATATAAGCACCACGGGACTGCGTCAGGGCCAGGATAGACAACATGACAAGCAACGATATTAGCAATAAACCTGTTGCGACTCCCCTGATTCCACGTCTTCGTAACCGGTTACCGTCAAGGGGTCGAAAGTCAAATACAAGAAAAGCCAGCGTCAGGGGCGATAAGAACGCGATAGAGCCCCCCATCACGTTTGCATTCACGGAGCTCCCCAGAAGCAACGGAAAATGTTGATAAACCAAATGGAAAATATGCAACTTGCCCAGAGACCAATCCACGGTGACAGGAGCCAGCAAAGCTAACGATAAACCGGTCACGACTAAGCCCATGGCAATTAACCAAAGCCGTGCCCACGAGGAAGCCCAATTCACAATACTATAAAAGAGCGCTATGCCGGCCAAAACTCGCAACACGGCTGGCCAGGTCACTTCCGGCAAAGCAGTGGCCCATAGTGTTACAGGGAGCATCAGAACGAGCAAACCAAGCGCCCAGTCGCCCGGTGTCCGGACGGTCAGACGGCCGAATGCCAGCCAGCGGACGAGCCAGAAGAAAGCTGCAAGGCCCAACGCGAACGGCAAAACGCGCGCCGAAACGGCGCCGACAGCCACGACCGCCGCTACGACCCACAGTTCGACGGCAGAGAAAGTAACTGCAAATGTCCGAATTCGATTAATCAACCGCACATATCCCCATACCCCAAGTCGGCGTCTATAATTTACTTCCCTATTTGCCGGTCCAACGCACAGGCCTCAAGTCATAGCGATTAAAATCACCACCACGGGCCCGGGGCCGAAGGCCGTCGAAGATTACCCCCTCCCCGTTGATCTTCGACCAGTTTCGGCAACATCTGACGTGTCGGGTCTCGCCATCAGGTGCGGTGTCAGCCGCTACGATGTGAGCAGAGCCAGGCTTGTAGCAATCAAAATCGTGCCGGCTCCGAGAGGCTTGAACCCTAGTTCGCCCAAACGATCTTCCTACACATTGCCAGGCCAAACACATGTTTCCCCCTCGCCTTTCGGTCCAAATCTGGGAAGTTCTATTTCTTTCCGCGGCTAAAACTAGAAGGCCAGAGTCCAGAAGGAAGTACCGCTCATTCATCAAGAACGCTCAGAGTTTGATCGAAGCGAGGACTGCTTCCACCACCAAGGCGACCATTTCATCCGTCATGCCCGGATAAAGGGGTAGAGTCACCTCCCGGGCAGCGATTTCTTCGGTAACAGGCAAGGCAACTGAAGGATAACGTTGTCGATAATAAGAAAAAGTGTGGATAGGGGGATAGTGAATACTGGTCTGAATTCCCGCTGCCCGCATCCGGTCGATAAATGCCCGACGCTCAAGACGTTCCGGGAGCAATATGGGGAAAATGTGGTGGGCCGATTCTCCACTGGCGTTCTGGAAGGGTAACCCTAAGTCGGTACCCTGAAAGGCTTGCCAGTACGCTTCCGTAATAGCCTGGCGTCGGGCATTGCTCGCCGGAAGTTTGCTTAATTGAACCAAACCCAGCGCCGAGCGCAGTTCATCAATGCGATAATTATAGCCCAAATCTACAACATCATAAGAATAGGCATGCCCTTGATGCCTGTCCAAGGTCATGGTCGTCATGCCGTGCGAGCGGAGAAGGCGCACTTTTGCAGCCACGTCATCCCTGTTTGTTACCAACATCCCGCCCTCACCGGTGGCCAGGTTTTTGTTCGAGAAAAAGCTGAAGCACCCCACATCACCCCAGGTTCCCAGCGCTCGCCTTTGCAAGCTAGCTCCCGGAGCATGGGCGGCATCCTCGATGATAGCCAGCCCATGCTGCTCGGCAAGAGCCGTGATTGCAGGCATAGGACAAGGATAGCCGGCATAATGTACGACAACAATAGCTTTTGTGCGCGGCGTGATCTGGGCCTCGATAGAAGTAAGTGCCATATTCAAAGACTCCGGGCCCAAGATATCGGCGAAGCGCACCTCGGCACCAGTGTACAGCACGGCATTAGCCGTAGCTACGAAAGTCAAAGAAGGCACAATGACCTCATCGCCGGGACCAATGCCCAGCGCCAGATTGGCCAAATGCAGTGCAACCGTTGCATTACTAACAGCGACAGCATGCTTAGCACCAACAAAGTCGGCGAATCGCCGTTCGAATTTCTGCGTCACACTGCCCATCGTCAGCCAGCGACTGTGCAACACCTCCAGAACTGCTTGTTCCTCCTCCGGACCGTAATTCAGGTCCGAGAGTGTAACGCGCCAATTCATGCTTCATCTCCTAAAATCAGAGGCCGCAAGGCCTCAAAATCCTCAACAGCCTGCTCGTAATCGCCAGGCCTACCCAGGTCTTGCCAATAGCCATCAAAAGGATAGCCGACCACCCGCTCCTGGGCATCCAGCATTTTCAACACTAAATCTGGAAAGTCAAAGTAGGTGTTCTCAGAGATATAGTCCAGCACGCGAGGCTCAAAGATGTAAATACCCATGCTGACGTGAAAATCGTAGGTGGGCTTTTCAATATAGCCCACGAGGTCATTAGACCCGTTCAGTTGGAGCACCCCCAAATCAATTTTGACCTGGCGTTTGTGCATGGCAATGGTCGCCACGGCACCGGATTGCCGGTGAAAACGCACCAGATCGCGCATATCCAACGTCGTTAGCACATCCCCATTCGAGACCATGAAAGTCTCTGTGAGTTGGTCCCGCACTAAGTAAAGTGGGCCAGCCGTCCCCAACGGCTTATCTTCCAAACTATAGTTGATTTTCAGTCCCCAGCGGGAACCATCGTTGAAAAAAGCATGCAGCAATTCGGCTAAATGGCCAACGGTCAATATGACCTCATCCACCCCAGAGCGTTTCATTTGGCGTAACAGTATCTCTAAAATCGGCAAATCACCAATAGGCATAAGGGGTTTAGGAAGAATTTTGGTATAAGGTGCCAGACGTGTGCCTCGGCCCCCTGCCAAGATAACTGCTTTCATAAGCCAACACTCCCAATCTATTAAAATAGGGCGCTGATTAGCGCCAACTCCGTACGCAAACAAAAAGGACAACGGTCGAGAAATTAGCCCGATGATGTCAGAGTTAGCGAAGCGTCGGTGCGACCCTCTTTTTGGTCAGGCAATTTCCAACGTCAGTAAAGGAGATGGCTTCGTAAGTGAAGATGTTCAACTTCTGAGAGAAGTTGAACATCTCGCCCTTACGCATCAGCGTATTCGCGCCCCCCGTACACACCTTGCAGGTCTCGGAGACCTGGAAGGTGTCAATCCTCCTCATAGTTATGAAGAGGGAAAGAATGTCGAACATGACGAAACGAAAAAGAAGAGGGCTAAATGAACAGCCAAATCTGCAGCACTGCAAGTCATTGAGAAGATACTTATCGCGGTACTAAATATGATATTCCCCCGGACGATACAGTCCTAAGTGCTCCGCAACCCAATCAATGGTATAGCGCAATCCCTCGCGCAAAGAAACCTGCGGCTGCCAGCCCAGGCCTTCCCGAGCGTGGCTATTATCGGAAAGAAGGCGCTGCACTTCACTTTTGCCGGGGCGCAGACGGGCCGGGTCGATCTCTATGGGTATCTCTTTACCGAGGAGGGAGAGAATCTCCTGGGCTAATTGGCCAATGCTAATTTCCGTGCCTGTGCCCAAATTGAAGGTTTCCCCTGCAATGTCTGCGACTTCCGCTCCTTTGAGAAAGCCATTCACCGTATCGCTGACATAGGTCAGATCGCGACGCGCTTCCAGATTGCCCAAACGGATGACAGGCCGGCCGAGAGCCTGAGTAATGATGGTCGGAATGACGGCGCGGGTGGATTGACGGGGACCATAAGTGTTGAACGGCCGGATCGTCACCACCGGCAGATCATAAGAGCGGTAAAAGCTCTCGGCCAATTTATCCGCGCCGATTTTGCTGGCGGAGTACGGCGATTGGCCTTGCAAAGGATGGCTTTCGTCGATGGGAACCCGCAGAGCGGTACCGTACACCTCGCTGGTCGATGTGTGCACCACGCGTTCGACGCTTTGAATACGGGCAGCCAGCAGCACGTTTACCGTGCCCAAGACGTTGGTTTCCACCACTTCTAAAGGATGTTCATAGGAATACGGAATAGCGATCAGGGCGCCCAAGTGAAAAACATGCGAGACACCCGACATGGCTCGGCTCACGGCGTTCAAGTCGCGCAGGTCGCCGGCGATGACCTGCACTTCATTCAGGAGATTGGCGGGCAAAAGCGAAAGCAACCCCCAATCACCGCGAGAGTTGTAGCGCACAAAAGCACGGACGGTGGCACCTTGCCGGACCAACGTTTCAACTAAATGACTGCCGATAAAACCGCCGGCACCAGTAACAAGCAATGACCGGCCAGACCAAAATGAATGGGACATACTTTTCTCCTCTGAAAATAGAACGCAGATTAACGCTGATGCACGCTGATCTTAATTTTCATCCGCTGTGGTGTGCCGCAGGCTCATGATAACTCCCTTAAAATAAAAATGGGACGCAGATCAACGGTAGAGTAGAGAGCTGGGTAACAGTGTGTAGGCTCCAGGTTAGCCCCGTTCCCGGATTTCTCCTGCGTGCCTAATCACCTTCATGCCCTACACTACGTCCCAGCTCCCCCTCATCGAACCGGACATGCGGATTTCCCGCATCCGGCTCTCCTGTAAGCTCTCGCCTCCGGCACACGCATTAGCTCGTACCACCAATACTTCACCTTCCGGCCAGCCCATGT